>JALHLM010000414.1 GCA_022844585.1 Pirellulales bacterium
GCCAAGCCGACCTACGACGCCAATGCGCCGAGCTGGTTCACGGTTACCTAATCGGAGGAAGTGATGCCGAGTTTTCGTGATGCCGCTGGCAAGACCTGGGAAGTGCGAGTCGATGTGGCCGCCGTGAAGCGGGCGCTCGACTTGGCGAATGTCGATCTACGGGTGATCGAGTCGGGGAAGACGCTCGCCGAGTTGGCACTCGATCCGGTCAAGCTGGTCGATACGCTCTATGCGATCGTGAAACCGCAAGTCGATGCCGCGGGGCTGTCGGACGAGCAGTTCGCCGGACTCTTCGCGGGAGACGTGCTGGAGCAAGCGGCTACGGCCCTGATCGACGGGATCATCGATTTTTTCCCCGCGAGCCAGCGCAGGGCGCTAACAAAACTGCGCACGGCGATCGATCGGGGGACAGCGAAGGTGTTCTCGCTGGCGGAAGCGGAGCTGAACCCCGATACGATCGAGAGCGAAATCGAAAACCGCTTTCGCCAGTTGAGCAAGCCGAACTCGTCGACCGGTTGATCTGGGAAGCGGCCGGGATCGTCGGCGTCGCCCCGTGGTCATTCACGCTCGCCGAGTTGGTGCGGATGTGCGAGGCCCGCGAGATCTCCGAGTGGAATCGCACCGTGCAGCTGTCCGTGATTCTGGCGAACGCCTGGCGCGACGAGAAGAAGCGCCGCAAGCCGTTCACCGCTGTGGACTTTCACCCCTACCGCGATCGTTTGCAGTTGCCGGAGCGCCCCAAGGTGGATGACGTGGCCGAGGATCTGTCGATCTTGAAGCACCTATTCGTGGACCGAGGACTCAACAGTGGCTGAATCCAACGCGATCCGCGCCGGTCGAGCCTTCGTCGAGATCTTCGCCGAGGACTCGCAGCTACAACGCGTGCTCGCGCGCGTGAGCGTACGGATGACGTCCTTCGGCCAAGGACTCGCCAAGATCGGCGCGGGACTTACGGGCGTTGGCACCGCGATCGTGACACCGTTCCTGACCGCCGCCAAGGTGTTCGCGGATGTCGGCAGCGAGTTAGTCGACATGAGCCAGCGTACCGGCGCTTCCGTGGAGGCACTTTCGGCACTGGCGTTTGCTGCTGACCAGACCGGCACTTCGCTTTCGAGCCTGGAGACTGGCATCAAGTTTCTGCAGAAGAATCTCGTTGCGGCAGCGGACGGTTCGGCGGAGGCACAGGAATCGTTTGCCAAGCTTGGCGTCTCACTCGCCGACCTCCAAGGCCTCGCTCCCGACGAACAGTTCGCCCGCATCGCCAGTGGCATCGCAGCGATTGAAGATCCGGCCCAGCGCACTGCCGCCGTGCTCCGAGTCTTTGGTCGTTCCGGCACCGAGCTATTACCGCTACTTTCGAACGGTGCGGAAGGGATTCGAATGCTGCGAGAGGAAGCCCGCCGACTCGGACTCTCGATGAGCACCGAAGATGCGCAGGCCGCCGAGGCGTTTGGCGATTCGCTCGCAACCGTCCTCGCGGTAGGTCGGCGCATCGCAGTCGCCATCGGCAGCGCCGTCGCCCCGGCGCTCAATGAATTCGCCCAGGCGGCTGCCAGGATCGGCGCGACCGTGATTCGCTGGTCGGAAGGCAACCGCGAACTGCTGGCCACGATTTTCAAGGTCGGTGTGGGGCTCACAGTGGCCGGTGCAACCATCGTCGCGATCGGTTCGGCCATCGCCGGCGCTGGTGCGGTGATCGGCGCTCTGGGCTCCGGGCTCGTTCTGATCGGCACCGTTGCCGCCGCCATCGTCTCCCCGCTTGGGCTGGCGGTAACGGCCATCGCAGCGCTCGGGGCGGCGGCCATTCAATATACTGAAAGCGGCCAGGCTGCTTTCGTAGCGGTTCGCGACGCCGTTTCGGCCTTCGCCAGCCGCATGGTCGAATCGTTCCAGGCGGTCGGGGACGCCTTGGCCGCCGGCGACATCGCCCTGGCCGTGCGCGTGCTCTGGCTCACGATTCAGTCCGAATTCACGCGCGGCGTCGTGTTCCTGAAAACGGAATGGGCTGAGTTCAAGGACGCGTTTCTCGCGCTCTGGACCGAGGCCGTGTTCGGCCTGGCCCGGCTGGCCACCGAAGGATTTGCCGGCGTACAGGAGATCTGGGCCGATGTCACTACTGGAATGACGGCCGCCTGGGGGCTGTTCACATCATTTGTGACCGACGCTTGGCTTACGGCGCAAGGCGCGCTGGCCAAGGGCATCGTCTACGTCCAGTCGCTTTTCGACGACACGTTCGAACTGGCAGAAGCCCTCGCCAACGTGGAGCAAGAAATCGGTGCGAAGCAGGCGGCGAGCCAGCAGCAACTGGCGGGCGTCCTGGCCGAAGCCGCCACGAATCGGGCTGCTCGTCAGCAAGAGATTGACCAAGGCCGCGAAGGAACACTCTCCGAGATCGAAGCGGAACGCCAGCGCCAGCACGTTGCGAACCGCCGCGCGATTGACGAAGAAATCGCAGCAGCCGAACGAGAATTGGCCGAAGCCCAAACCTCGCTCGCGTCCGCCCGCGAGGAAGCCACACGTCGTCGTAGCGAGATTGCCGAACAGGCCACGGCCCGCGCCGCTCGAACCGAATCAGGCGTCGAGGCGGCCAGCGAACGCATGAGCGCCGCCGGCACCGTGAATCCCTTCGCCGTACGCGGACTCGGGTTCAACGACGAGCTCACGAAGGCCGCCAAAGACACGGCCAAGCACACCGGCGACCTGGCCCGTCGCGTCGGCCCAGTCGTCTTCGGCTTCTGAGGGACCTTACTGATGGCCACCGTTGCCGAGGACTTTTTCTCCCGCCGCCAGAACTTCGGCGAGAACCCATCCGCCGAACTCATTTACTACGCGTTCGATGAGGACGACGAACTCGTCGCTCGCGCGGCGATTCTCGCGGCGCTGCCTTCCACGTACGCGGGCCTCCTACCGCAAGCCCTCGACCTCGAACCGGTCGGTCGCCATCAGGACAAACGCGTCTTCCGGGGCACCGCCCGCTACGGTCCGCTGACAAGCTCGATCTCCAGCTCAGGTGATCCGACGCCGAGCTTTGCCTTCGAGTTCGGCGGACAGTCGGCGCGGATTCAGCAATCGCTATCGACCGTCACCTCGTATGCGCCCTCCGGCCTCGTCGCGCCGGACTTCAAAGGCGCGATTAACGTCACCAGCGACGGCGTCGAAGGCGTCGAGATCGAAGTGCCCACGTTCAGCTTCTCGCTCACCAAGTACGTGGCCATCGCCGATTTCACGAGCGCCTATCAGCTGACGATCGCCGGACTGACCAAGAAGACCAACAACGCCACGTTCCGCGGGTTCGTCGCCAAGGAGGTTCGCTTCGACGGTGCATCGGGACGCGGCCAGGGCCAGGAAATGGTCGAAATCGTCTTTCGCTTCTCGGTCAGCCCACGGGCCACCGGTCTCGTGGTCGGCGACATCACCGGCATCACCAAAGACGGTTGGGATTACCTCTGGGTCTACTATGAAGAGGCCGAAGACAACACAGCGAAACAACTCGTGCGTCGCCCGCGAGCTGTCTACGTCGAGCAAATCTATCAGACAGGTGATTTCGCCGGCCTCGGTGTGGGGAGTTAGTCATGCCGGGTGATCCGTTGGCCTTCGTCCGCGCCGGGCAGGCCGTCGACTTCTCGGCGTCGACGCACAACGCCTTCGTCGAAGCGGCACGCTTCGCCAGCACGCGCAAAAACGGCGGCCGTTTCCAACCGCTCGAAGTCGCCGAGCGCGGCATCGTGATTCCGGTGCGGAACGATTCCGGATCGGACCGGAATCGCTTCGATGTGCTGGCGCACGACGGGGCCGTCTTCGCATCCGGAGACAACCTGCCGCAGTTCAAGTCGCGCCCGGCGCTCGCGGGAGTCGTACCAGCCTATCCCGCCCACTACGGCCGCTTCGTGGTGCTGCAGGAGCCAGTGAAAAGCGGTCGCCTCGGATTGGCCATGGTCACCGGCGTGACTGCCGTTCAACTCAATCTCGCTGATAGCGACGCCGTGAACGGTCACGATTGGGCCGATATCGACGACGGCCAGGCGGGGCGACTCAAAAGCGACGCAACTGGCGCGGCGCGCATCCTCGAAAAGCCGACATCGAGCGGCGTTGGCTGGGGACTCGTGCTCCTCGGCACTCACGGCGTGGGCGCTCTCCTGTGTCGCACGCCCGGTGGCGGAATCCCCGCGTCGAGCGGTACTGGCTTCCCCTACACGCCAGGGAGCGCCTCGTGCGATGTCTGTGCCTGGAGCGGTTCCACGCTCGTCGACGCCGGCTGGAATCTCGCCGTCTACAACACCTCGCGCACGCCGATCTCAGGCAACGAACTGATCCAAGTCAAGTTCGTCGGCGGTCGTGCGGTCAGCGACTTCGAAGATTGCACGCCTTGAGGAACGAGCGATGGGAAAACGCAACAATCCCGGCTGCAACGACTGCTGCGGTCCCGGCGGTGGCCTCGATCCCGAATGCTACTTCGCCGCCGACAACTTCAATCGTCCGGATGACACCGACCTTGGCAGCGAGTGGGAAGAAATCTCGGGCTCGTGGGAAACTCTCGGCAACGTGCTCCACGGTTCAGGCACGGTGCTGGCGACAACGCCGTCGCCCACCGGTTCGTCAATGCACGTCACGGTGAAGGTGAAGGGTACGGGCAGTGTAACGATTCTCTTGGCCGCCGATGAAGATGCCACGAGCTACATCTCCGCGACGCTCACGTTCGGCGAGGAAGGAACGCTCAACGTGAATCAAACCGGGGGCGAGGGTGATGGCGACAGTGTTGAGTTGGCGACGGAGGAAGACGTCTGGTACACGCTCACCGCCTGCTATAACGGCACCACGGCGCGGGCCTCCGTCGATGCCACATCAGTAACCGCCACGCTGAGCGGTATCTCCGGCGATCGCGCCGGCCTCAAAGCCTCGACCACGAGCGACTTCGACGATTTCTTCGCCGCCGAAGTAAGCGAGAATTGTGCCCAGTGCTCGAGCGGCAGTGTGATCGGCACCACCGGCTGCGTGTTCTGCGCCGGCGGCGTGGTCGCCGAGTACTACCAGGTCGAAATCTCCGGCATGGCCGAGTTCGCCAACTGCCCCGACTGCGCGGCTCTCGACGGCGTTTATATCATGGGGCCGATGCAGCAGATTCATATCGATGGCGATCCGGTGAATTGCTCGGACGGCATGCTCCTCGCCACGATCTGCGCCGACTCCGACGAGCCAGGTTGCTACGGCTTGATCGGGCTGCAGTTCTATCAGGCCGGCGGGGCATTCCACCTCTTGGTCAACTTGCAAAGTGGCGGCACACCCTGCGGGCAAGGCGGCGGCCAGCCCTCGATCGAATGGGAAATGGATTTCGCACCGAGCGCCCCCGACTGCCTCTTCCTGGACGAGTTTGGTGTTCCACAGCCGCGGTCGCTGACCTGGATCACGAACGGCGTGCCGACGACCGAGCGTTGCGACGGCAGCGGTGCGACTTGTATCGTGATGGCAATTCCAGCCCCGTGAGCACATTATGTGGTGCGTGTTTCAAGTGACGAACGATCCGAGGGTACATCGCTGCGCTCGATGTGGGTTCGTGGCCGCGCCGACGCGGTTCCCGCCGGAACGGGTACGTCGACAATGCCGGGCGAT
>JALHLM010000415.1:0-5169 GCA_022844585.1 Pirellulales bacterium
ATGCACGCTGTCGAACCGGCTGTGGTCCTCCTGGCTCGGAATCAGCTCGATCTCATCCCATTCATACAGCACGATCTCCGCGAAATACTCGCGCACGATCAGCGAGATCGTCTTGCCGTGGTACCCATCGGAAGGATTCCCGACCAACCCAGCCCTGGCGTAAGCTTTGCGACGAATGATCTGCATAACGATTCCGGTAGCCAAACTCAGTCAGATTTCACCGCGGAGACGCAGAGACGCGGAGGGGAAGTCGATTTTCGAAATCCGAATGACGAATCAAATCCGAATGCCTGAATGTCGAATTGCTGATTGCTCGCCCAAGACCGCTTTCAGCGTTAAGTTGCCTTAAGTCATTCGACATTCGAGCTTGATTGCACATTCGGATTTAGAAATTCGACATTCACGCCGTCACTTCCTCCGCGTCTCTGCGCCTCCGCGGTGAAGTCGGAACTCATTCCCCAAACTCCTTCAGGATCTCCCGCGCCCGCTTCCGCAGCGCCGCTCCGTGGCGTTCGTCGGCCAGGGCGAATTCCAGGAACGATTCGAAGTAGCTTTCGAAGTTGCCGATGTCGAAACGCTTTTCCTCGGCCGAGAGCTTGATGCCGATCGCCGTCGCGCCGGCCTTGATCATCGCGTCCATCGCGTCGGTGAGTTGAATCTCGCCGCCGCGCCCCGGCTTCGTCGCTTCGAGATAACGAAAGATCCCCGGGCTGAACACATAACGCGCCGCCACCGCCAGATTGCTCGGCGCTTCCTCGACCGACGGTTTCTCGATCAATCCGCGCAGCCGGAACTCGTTTCCCGAAGTCTCGGGAATCGCGATGCCGTACCGGCACACCTCCTCGCGCGGCACTTCCTCGAAGGCCACGACCATCCGCTCTTCCTCGGGGCGTTTATCGCGCTCGAAGGCCGCGATCATCCGCTTCACGATGTCGCTTTGCGCGTGGCGGCCGATCATCGAATCGCCCAGCGCCACCACGAACGGCTGATCACCGACCAACGGTTTCGCGCACAACACGGCGTGTCCCAGGCCCAGTTGCCGGCGCTGCCGGGTATAGAAATACAGCATCTGCTCCTGATGCACGAAATCGAGCTCGGCCAACTCTTCCTCGCGCCCGGTGCGGCGCAGGTAGGCAATCAACTCGCCGTCGATATCGAAATGGTTTTCGATCGAAGCCTTGCCTGGCCCCGTGATGAACAGCAGCCGACGGATACCGGAATTGGCCAGTTCTTCGGTCACGTACTGTGCGACCGGCTTCCGCCCCACGGCGAGCATTTCTTTCGGTTGCGACTTCGTCAGCGGCAACAACCGCGTCCCCAACCCCGCCACCGGCACCACCGCGAGATCAATGCTCATCGAAACACGCTGCCCCAGAAAGAATGCGGTCCGCGCCCCAGCCCGAACAGGCACTCGGGAACGCTACTCCAGTTTAACCGCGGCCAGCAAGAACACATGCCCCGGCCCGCCAGAGTCGCTAATCCGCGTCCGGCTTAAATCCGACCGCGCCGCCTATGCGGATCGTAACACCTGCTATGCACTCCAGCAGGAAGTGTGTTGCGGGGTGCCACTGGCGGCTTGTCCGCCAGTGCCGGAGATGACGCCGCTACACACTGGCGGGCAAGCCGCCAGTGCCACCCGTCGCAGCATAGGCTGGAACTGTCGTCGGCGACTAATTCACTGAAAACTGAACACTGAAAACTTCAAACTCAAAAACTCCCCCTCAAACCCTCTCATCCTCCACCACCTCGCGCAACTCCTCCCGAAGCTGCATTCGCGCGCGGAACAACCGGCTCCGCACCGTGCCGACGGGCAGTTCCAGGATCTCGGCGATGTCCTCGTAGGCCATGCCGTCCATTTCCCGCAGCACGAGAATCTTGCGGTGGTCCTCGGTCAATGTACTGAGCGCCCGTTGCACGCGGTTCACGCGCTCCGTGCGCAGGATCTGGTCGTGCGGGGCCTCGCCGCCGTAGAGCGGTTCCTGCCCGCCGTTCTCGCGCGATTGATCCAGCGACAAACTCGGCCGGCGCCGTCGCCGGCTGCTCGCCGCGGTGTTGAAGGCGATGCGATACAGCCAGGTGTAGAACTTCGCCTGCCCCTGGAACGAGTGCAGCTTGAGGAACGCCTGCACGAAGGCGTCTTGCACCACGTCATGGGCTTCATCCCAGAAGCCCAGCGATTGGACCATCGCGTTGTAGAGTCGGTCCTGGTAGCGACGCACCAATACACCGAAGGCCGACGCGTCGCCGGCCAAGGTCTCGGCGATCAATACCTGGTCCTCTTTCACGGCGCGCTCGCGGGACCGCGCTGCCGGCCCCTGTATCGGATGAATCTCTGCCCCCACGAGACGCAGCCCGTTCCCGGCTCCGCCCCGCCCCCGCCTAAGTAAGCTCATCTTCCCCTCCCTCGCCGGCGCTGTCAAACGCGGCGCAACCCCATCGCCACAATAAGGTTGCGAACGCCCCCGTAGGTCAGGCACCCCCACCAAAGCCAAAACCCGTCGCCCCGCACGACCTTCCACCAACACCCCAAGCCAATGCCAGCTAATTGCCTGACACCCCTACACCATCTCCGGTAGGTCAGGCACCCTCATCGAAGGCGAAAAACCTAGCCCAACATTCCACCGTGGCAACATCCCAAAAAGATGCCGGCAAATTGCCTGACGAATCGACGCGTTTTCCCGTCAGGCAATTAGCCGGCGCGGGTTCGGGATGTTAGTAAGCGATGACAATGCGCCCACCGAATTGCCTTCGACCGGGGTGCCTGACCTACCGCAGGACGCTCCGACCGGGGCTGGGATGCGCTAATCCCATGTGGACTCGACGTATTCGCCCGAGCCCGCGGTTACGATAATGGCGGACCCGGGCGGACGTGGAACGAGAGGAGCGAGGAGATACAGATGCGGAATACGATTCGTAATTTGCTGCGTGCCGTGATTTCGCTTGCCTTGCTCCTTCCACCGACGGTAGCTTCGGCGGCGATAATTGACGTGGACACTGTGCTCGGCGCTGGGCACCCGTTCCCCAACGAGACGATTACGGTAGTCGACGGCGC
Organism: Pirellulales bacterium; assembly: GCA_022844585.1. Lineage (GTDB taxonomy): Bacteria > Planctomycetota > Planctomycetia > Pirellulales > JALHLM01 > JALHLM01. The sequence continues at coordinate 3,053 of JALHLM010000415.1, forward strand.
CGATCCGCCAACAGAACTCGACATCCTTGAAGGTGCTGTCATTGGCGGCGAGCCTGGTCAGGTTGCCGTGCCAATTGGCGTGGACGTCTACGGAGAGAGTATTGTCACAATGTTCGGCGGCAGGGTCGTCGGAAGTCAACAAGCCGTGCGTTTGAATGACGGAAGCATGTTTCGAATTCTCGATGGACGAATCGTATCGCGACCGATTGAAGCCCGCGACATGAGCCGCGTGATCCTAGATGGCGGCGAATGGCGCGAGATTCAAATGTACGATTTCAGTCGCCTCGAAGTCAACGGAGGCGTTAACGCCTCGTTTTTTTCCGTACGCACGTTTGGCGAGTCGCATGCGGTGCTCAACGGTGCGGATTTGAATCTAATCGCGGACGAACAAAGTACGGCCGTCGTCAATGGCGGCGAGTATGAAGTCGCCGAGGCGACTGGCAATGCAGAAATGCTCGTCAACGGCGGTCGCTATGTCGTCGGTATTGGCGCCACCGGTAACGGAGTCGTCCGCGTCCGAGGCGTCGAAGCGTTCAGCGGCGATGACCTTTTATACGTGATGGGCAACGGCGTGATGCACATCTACGGTACTGGCCTGCGCTTTGACGTCATTGACGATGACGGCACGCCGCGAAACGTCATTCTCGGCCAACTTGCCGACGGTGATTCTTTTGGCGCCCGCTACCGCCTCTTCGACCAAGGCCAAATCATCCTCCACGAAGTCCCGGAGCCAACCACCTGGGCGCTGCTGGCGATCGGCGCGGTTGGCCTGGCTTGGCGTACACGGCGCATGCGCGGGACGGCGGCGAACTAGCGCTTCGCCTGCGAGAGATAGAACTCGATCGAACGACGTAAACCTTCTTCGAAGGTGAATTGCGGTTCGTAGCCCAGGTGCAGTCGGGCTTGCGTGATGTCGGCCTGGCTGGTGCGCACGTCGCCGGCGCGCGGCGGTTGATGCACCGGCTTGATATCGAGCTTCAGGAACTCATTCAATCCGCGGATCAACTGCAACAAATCCACGCTCCCGCCGCTGGCGATGTTGAACGCGCGCCCGGATACGCCCGGCGCGTCGGCGGCCAGCAGATTGCCATGCACGACGTCCTTCACAAACGTGAAGTCGCGCGATTGCCGGCCGTCGCCGTAAATCACCGGCGCCTTGCCGGCGATGATGGCCGTGATGAACAGCGGGATCACCGCCGAGTATTGGCTGTGCGGATCCTGCCGCGGCCCGAACACGTTGAAGTACCGCACCGTGACCGTTTCCAAACCGCCGAGCGCCGCATAGGCCTGGCAATACAACTCGCCCGCCAACTTCGCCGCGCCGTACGGCGAGATCGGCGCCAGAAAATCGGTCTCGCGCTTCGAGGACGACGGTTGATCGCCATACGCGCTGCTGGACCCGGCATACACCACGCGCCGTACGCCGGCCGTCCGCGCGGCATGCAATAACGCTAACGTTCCGGTCACGCACGCGGCGTTGGTATCGAGCGGCCGCTCCACGCTCAACGGCACGCTGGCCAGCGCGGCTTCATGGAAGATCGTATCGACGCCCGTCACGGCCCGCGCGAGCGCCGCGGAGTCGGTAACGTCGGCCTCGATGAACTCCACGCGATCGGCCCATGGCGCCAGGTTCTCGCGCTTGCCCGTGCAAAGGTTATCCAGCACGCGCACGCGATCGCCCCGCTCGACGAGCGCTTCGACCAGATGTGAACCAATGAATCCGGCGCCGCCGGTAACAAGCGTGGTACGAGGCATATGCGAGCAAGTCGTGACAGTGTTGACGAAGGGCAAAACAACGACGGCGACGACAATTATAGGTCAGCCTGCCCGCCCGCGAATGGGCCTGTCTCCCCGACGAACGGCAGTGGAAATCACTCGGTGACGATGCAGCCTTCAACCCGCGCGCCCCAGGCCTGGAGCTGTGCCATGGCCGCCTGGGCCGTCGTCTCGTCGAGATTCCCTAGCCGCGCGACCAGATACGTGGCGGTCGCCGCCGAGGCAAGTTGCGCGAGCGCCCCGGCGCTCGGCCAGGTGGCGTGAAGCAACGTCAAGTCGTAAGCACGGCGGAGATTCGTGAGCCAAGCTTCCGCGCCGAATTCGTCGTTCGACGCTTCCAC
>JALHLM010000415.1:5179-5571 GCA_022844585.1 Pirellulales bacterium
ACGGAATCAGATCGAGCCGACTCACCGCGGAATGATGCACATAGTTGGGCCACGCCGCGGGACGTCGAATGATCTCGGCGAAGCCAAGCGGCGGCACGTCGCTTAACGCTTGGAGATCGTGAGCGGGCCGGCAATCGGTATCGACGAGCAGCACGCGCCCGGAGATGGATTCCGCGACCATGGCCGCCAGCGGCGCAACGATCGGCGTGTGCCGCGCATCGGCGCCGATCTCGACAAACAACCACGCCGCGGCGGCGCCGTTCCAGGGATCAAGCAGACTGTTCGCGATCCCCCGACACTCGTGCCAGGCTTCGTCGGCGGGCAGCAAATCGCGCGACGTCGCGCGACGACGCAACACCGGCGGCGGTTCAATCACCGGCGCCGGCGGCGCT
>JALHLM010000416.1 GCA_022844585.1 Pirellulales bacterium
ATTGGAAGCGGCCGAGGTTCTTTGCACTGCGCGCTCGGACGTCGGACATAGAAACGCCGATGGAGTCTCGGTGCCGACGGCTCCTTCCATATGTTCGCAGTCGTCGCAGGCACTCCACTCCGTGTTCATGCACTTCTGCGTGTATTTATGAAGTGTCGGCTGCTCGATTTGAGCCAGGATGTTCATCGCCCAATTCGGGCCGGCGCACCAGAGAGCCTGAGGAGCTCCCGCCTGAGTGCCAAACTGTGCAGCAAAATTCGGTTTCGTCTGGCAGATCGGCACGCCCGCGGGAAACGCCTTGTGGTTCGCCATGAACGTATGGCAGCCCAAGGTCAATTGCTTGATGTTGTTCGTACATTGCGCACGCCGTGCGGACTCACGGGCGATTTGCAAGGCGGGCAACAGCAACGCGATCAAGATGCCGATGATCGCGATCACCACCAACAACTCCACCAGCGTGAAGCCAAACGCGCGATGTCGTCGCATGAGCCTAAAACCCCTGGCCGCCGAAGCGACGCCATTTCGACAGGAGTAGGAAGAACTCGGATTGATATGTAAAAGCGCGCGTTCGGAACGAACGACGCTGCAATCTTACGGTGGACGGCCTAGCAGAATTGCCTGCCTCTCTCTCCACATTGCAAAGTATGTCAATCGTCGGGCTGGAGTTCAAGAAACATTCCGACAATATTCGTACCGCCGCTCACGTCACCCAGCAACGAAATGTTAGGGTCGTGTTAGCGATGCGATGATGGGCCAGTCCGATCTTCGACCGACTACATTCTCGGCGTGAAATCTAGCAATTCCTTTCATTCTTAGTTAGGCGATCACGCTCGAGCGCTTGTTCGGTGGAACGACATCCGACTTACCATCAAAGCGTGATAGCACGCCCCAACGGGAATTACGCCGGATCTTAAGTCGTGGGCGCTCGTCGCCAGTGGCCGCCGCGTCCTCTTTACTGACAACGCGAATTTTACGATACGTTCCTCGTGAAATGTTTGGTGTGGGTTCGTGCAAACAAGGCCGCCTTCTTTATCCTATTGTCGGAACGCAGGTCATCGAGCTCTGCCCTTCGCCGCAGACAGCATGGACCAGGATGTGTCCCTCCCCCCTGACGAGTACAAGTTATTCGCGACGCCGCAGGGACGGTTTTGTTGAATTCGGAAATGACTTCGACGGCGGCCCTAAAACGCCAGCCTGAACGCAAAGGCGAAAGTCAGCCATCATGCAAATCCCGAGTAAAGTTGGACGGCGCGGCAATTGATGAGTGCGTCGTTAGACTTATTCGTCATCGCACGAAGCCGGTCCGACTATGCTTCGGCGAGCTATCGGGACGTAGACTCCGCAAGACTCCACCGGCCAAACACAATCCTAACGCCCGTTTTCTTCCCTCCCGGTCGTCCCCCGCTTATAGTCTCCGGTTGACGGCGCCTGGCTCTAGGGTCCGGGCGGCGTGAACAGATTCGTTGCGTCCACAACAGGGTCGCCTGGGCGGGCCTCGCGCGCTGGCCTTGGGCAGGAGAGGAGCTGGCTATGCCGCGTTCACGTCTGGCTGGATTGCGCTCGCGTCGCGCTCGTCGTCGCTTTCAGTTGGAGCCGTTGGAAGATCGCCGACTATTGCATGGCGATTTCGACCTGCTTGTTTTTTCCAAGACCGCGGCGTTCCGGCATGATTCGATTGACGAGGGAATCGCCGCGATTCAGGCGCTGTCCGTGGAACATGAATTCAACGTCACCACTTCCGAGGACGCGGCGATCTTCAACGACGTTGATCTGGCGCCGTTCGAGGCCGTGGTGTTCCTTAGCACGACGGGCGACATCCTGAACGCCGCGCAGCAAGCCGCCTTCGAGCGCTATGTTCAGGCGGGCGGCGGATATATCGGCGTGCATGCCGCGGCGGATACTGAATACGGCTGGGCCTGGTACGGCGATTTGGTCGGCGCGTACTTTCAGAGCCATCCCCCCGGGACTGCGAGCGCCACGGTGCGCGTGCTGGATTCGGTGCATCCCTCGACGGCGGAGTTGCCGGCGGAATGGGTGCGCACGGACGAGTGGTACAACTACTCCTCGAACCCGCGCGGCGACGTACATGTGCTGATGACGCTCGACGAATCGAGCTATGCGGGCGGCACGATGGGCGTCGATCACCCGATCTCCTGGTGCCATGAATACGACGGCGGACGTTCGTGGTACACCGGTCTGGGTCACACGGCGGGCTCCTACAGCGAGCCGAACTATCGGCAGCATCTGTTGGGCGGCATCGAGTGGGCCGCCGGCGCCGTGGAGGGAGATTGCGGCGCGACGATTGAAAACAACTACGAGAAGGTCGTTCTCGATAGCAACACGAACAATCCGATGGAGTTGGCCGTCGCCAACGACGGCCGCGTGTTCTTCGTCGAACGCGGCGGCGACGTGAAGGTTTATCAACCCGAGAGCGGGGCCACGGCCACCCTGGGCCACATTAACGTCTTCACCGGCAACGAAGACGGGTTGCTCGGCATTGCCCTCGATCCGAATTTCGACGCGAATCAGTGGATCTACGTCTTCTATTCGCCGCCGGGCGCGATCGCCAAGCAACATGTGTCGCGTTTTACGCTCGTCAACAATCAATTGAATCTGGCGAGCGAGGAAGTGTTGCTGGAAATCCCCACGCAGCGGGCGCAGTGCTGCCATTCGGCTGGCTCGCTGACGTTCGGCCCGGACGGCACGCTCTACATCTCCACCGGCGACAACACGAATCCTTTCGAGTCCGACGGGTTCGCGCCGATCGACGAGCGGCCGGGGCGTTCGCCGTGGGACGCGCAAAAAAGCTCCGGCAATCGCAACGACCTGCGCGGAAAAATTCTGCGGATCAAACCGACGGACGACGGCGGCTACACGATCCCCGATGGGAACCTCTTCCCGGTCGACGGCTCGAATGGCCGCCCCGAGGTGTATGTGATGGGGAACCGGAACCCGTTCCGCATCGCGGTAGATTCAGAGACCGGTTGGCTCTATTGGGGCGAAGTCGGTCCCGACGCGAGCAATGCCAATGCCAATCGCGGTCCACAAGGTTATGACGAGTTCAACCAGGCCCGCTCGGCCGGCAACTACGGCTGGCCGTTGTTCGTCGGCGACAACCTGGCGTATCGCGAATACGATTTCGACACCGGAGCTTCCGGCCCGGCGTTCAATCCGGCCGCGCCGGTGAACAATTCGCCGAACAATATTGGCTCCCCGCAACTTCCCGCGGCGCAACCCGCCTGGATCTGGTATCCGTACGGCAACTCCGCGCAGTTCCCTGAGCTTGGTACCGGCGGGCGGACCGCGATGGGCGGGCCGACCTATCACTTCGACGCGGAGTTGGAGTCCGATCGCAAGCTGCCCGGCTACTACGACGACACGGTGTTCATCTACGAGTGGTCCCGCAATTGGATTAAAGAGGTCAAGCTCGACGACGCGGGCAACGTGCTGGCGATCAATCCGTTCCTGCCGAGCCTGGACCTGCGGCGGCCGATGGACATGACGATCGGGCCCGACGGGGCGATTTACATGATCGAATGGGGGACCGGCTTCGGCGGCAACAACGCCGATTCGCAATTGATCCGCATCGATTATCTGCGCAACGATCGCCCGCCGGTCGCTGTTGCGAGTTCTGACGTCGGCGCGGGTCCTGTGCCGCTCGAAGTGCATTTCTCAAGCGCCGGCTCGGGCGACGGCAGCGGCGGCCCGGTGACGTTCGCCTGGGATTTCACGACCGACGGCGTGATCGATTCGACCGAGGCGAACCCGACCTTCACGTATGCCGTGGCCGGCAATTACACCGCGACGCTCACGGTCACCGATCTGGACGGGAACATTGCCCTGGCGACGGTGCCGATCGCGGCCGGCAATTCGGCGCCGGTGGTGACGTTGATCGCGCCCGGCGGCGGCCTGATCTATGACTGGGGCGACCTGATCACCTATCGGGTGCAGGTGTACGACGTCGAAGACGGCAACACCGAGGACGGCGGCATTGATTGCGGCGACGTCGTCGTGCAACTCTTTCAAGGACACGACACGCACTCACATCCCTTGGAGGAATACACCGGCTGTATCGGGACGATTCAAGCCCCGGCCGGGCATGGCGGCGACGGGGACGACTTGTTCCTCGTCGTGGAAGCCCGCTACACCGACCGCGGCGCGCCGGGCGTGGGACCGTTTACTGCGCGACAAGCGGCGGTCTTGCAACCGCGACGGATCGAGGCCGAACACTACGATGCGGCGTTCGGCGTCGAAGTGGAGCCGACGTCGGATCGCGGCGGGGGCGGCGACAACGTCGGCTTTATCGACGACATGGACTACCTGGTCCTGCGACCGATGGACATGACCAACGTGGACGACCTGCGATTTCGCGTGGCCTCGGCCGGTCCCGGCGGGACGATCGAAGTAAGGGCCTCGCAGGACGGCCCGCTGCTGGCCACGGCCGAGATCACGCCGACCGGCGACTGGCAAGTGTTCAAGAACGTCACCGTACCGATTGAACAACAATTGGGCGTCAAATCGCTGGTGCTGACATTCCGTGGGACGGAACCGTCGCTGTTCAATCTCAATTGGATCGATTTCCTCCGCCGCGACGACACGCGACCGACCGCGCTGGACGACGCGTACGTAGTGCCCAATCACCAAGACTTCGTCGTCGGCGGGTTGGGCGTCCTTGGAAACGACTTCGACGGACAACTCGATCCGCTTCGGGCGCGCGTGGTGGCACAGCCAGACCATGGCTTCGTCGAGTTGGGTTCTAACGGATCGTTCACGTACACGCCGGAGAACGGGTACACCGGCCCGACGAGCTTTACCTACGCGGCGGAACAAGGCGTGCCGTCCAACGTGGTTCCGCTCGGCGCGAACTGGCGTTATCTGGCCAATGGCAGCAACCAAGGCACGGCCTGGCGCGCGAAGGACTTCGACGACGATTCGTGGGCGATCGGCGCGGGACAGTTCGGTTACGGCGACGGCGACGAAACCACGACGGTCGGCTACGGTCCCAACTCCGGTCAGAAGTACGTCACCACGTACTTCCGCCACACGTTCCAGTTGGACAATCCGGACAAGTATGCGTCGCTCAAGGTCCGTATTTTGCGCGACGACGGCGCCGGCATCTTCCTGAACGGCGATTTGGTGGGCTACTCGAATCTGGCGAACGGCGCCGGTTTCAATACGACGGCCGGCGAGGCGATGCAGGACGCCCAGGAAGAGGCTTTTTTCGAATTCATCGTCGATCCCGCCGACCTGGTCGCCGGCAAAAACGTGCTGGCCGTGGAAATTCACCAGTCCTCCGGTAACAGCTCCGACTTAAGTTTCGACCTGGAACTCATCGGCGTGCTTCAATCGGAAGTGGCGACGGTGCATCTCGACCTGCGCGTCCCGTTGATCGGCGATACGAACAACGACAACGCCGTCAACATCGTCGATCTGAACAACGTGCGGAATAACTTCGGCGGCGAAGGCCTGGGCGATACCAACGGCGACAACGTGGTGAACATCGTCGATCTAAACAACGTGCGCAACAACTTCGGCGCCGTCGGCCCGGCCGCCCTGGTCGCCTCGCAG
>JALHLM010000417.1 GCA_022844585.1 Pirellulales bacterium
TGACGCCCAGCTTGGCCGGGAAGGTGATTTCCTTGGTCACGCCGTGCAGCGTCAGGTCGCCGGTCACGGTGACTTCGCCGTCGGCTGCGCCGGGTTCGATCTTCGTGCTCTCAAATTTCGCGGTCGGATACTCACGCGTGTCGAGGAAATCCGGTGCGTTCAGATGCGCCGTCAGCGGCGGGTGCTGCGTCCAGAGGGAATCGGCGGCGATGTCCACGACCACGGACGCGATCTTGCCATCGGCGTCGAGCTTGGCCGTGCCGGAGAATTTTTCGAAACCGCCGGTGCGCGGCTTGGGCTCCGCGCCGACATGCGTGCCGACAAAGCCGATCTTGGTGTTCTCGGGTCCGATGGCGAGTTCGCCGTCGGCCGTTGAAGCGGATGTCGTCGCTGCGGCTGCTTCCTCGCCGTCAGCGGCGGCGGTCGTCGACGCGGTCTCTGTGCTCGACGTATTGGCGGGGCCCCCTTCGATGACGGGCTTGCCGCAACCCAAGCAGACCAGGCCGCAGGCAATCCATAATCCCAGCGTGGCTCTCATTCTTCGGCTCCAATTTCGGGCTGTGTGTGTTATCGCGCCGTGGCGTTCGAACGGCAGTGTAGCCGAACCGCGCTCACGTCGCCTAGGACGCGCCGCGCGCCCCCAGTCTGGACAATTCCTGACGCCGGACCGAAAGTGAAGGTTTGCCGCATCTACTTTGATTGATGAGTTCCTCGCCGCGCCCATGCCCAAGCAACCGAGCCGACCAACGATCATCTCCGATCCGCATGCGATGACCGCCTGGGCGGAACAACAGCGCAACGCGTCGCGGCGGATCGGCGTCGTGCCGACCATGGGGGCGCTGCACGCCGGGCATGTCAGCTTGGTGGAGCGTTCGTGCCAGGAATGCGACGCAACAGTGTTGACCATCTTCGTGAACCCAACGCAGTTCGGGCCGCACGAGGATTTTCAAAAATACCCGCGGACGCTGGAGGCGGATCTCGCGGCGATCGCGCATTTGCTGGTCGAGGTGGCGTTCTGTCCAACGACGAGCGCGATGTATCCGCCGGACCACGCGACGCGCGTCGAAGTGGCGGGACCGGCGATGCCCTGGGAAGGCGCGCACCGCCCCGGGCACTTTTCGGGCGTGGCGACGATCGTGCTGAAGCTGTTCGAGATCGTCCGCCCGCAGGTCGCGTACTTCGGGCAGAAGGACTATCAGCAAACGCTGGTCGTCCGGCGCATGGTGGAGGACCTCAACGTGCCGGTCGAGTTGGTCATCTGTCCGACATTGCGCGAAGCCGACGGCCTGGCGATGAGCTCGCGCAATGCATATTTGAGTACGGAATCGCGCCAGAAGGCGTTGCGATTGAGCCAGGCGCTGAACCTGGCGCAAGAGCGCTTCCGCGCCGGCGCACGCGACGCCGCCAAACTGCGTGCAGAGATGCTCGCACTATTCACCGACGTGCCCGGCGCGCAAGTGGACTACGTGGCGCTGGTGGATCCGACGTCGTTGGCGGAAGTCGCCGATCTAAGCGAAACAACCGTGGCGCTGCTCGCGGTGCGCGTCGACGGCACGCGGTTGATTGACAATGCTCGGCTGGGGGCTTGAACGGAAAGCGCCTTCCGCTTCTACGACCTCGTTGTATTCCCCTTCTCTTGTCGCGCATTCGGAGGCAGCCACGAAAAACACGAAAGGCACGAACACATTGAGGAAAATCGTTTTGCGCTGTAGAAGCTGGCGCGACGTCGACTCAACAGTTGGCAATGAATGGACCGGCATAGCGTTGATGATCATCCTACACTTTCGTGTTTTTGTGCCTTTCGTGGTTCCTTCTGGAAGATGTATGACATCGGCGTCTGTGACCTCCGCGGTGCCGCGCATGACCAAGCCTTCACGCTGCGCCGAACGCGCGTTTTGGCAAACTCGCGCGCCGACGATTAGAATCGCTCGTTACCGGATCATTTTCCACTGATGCGGCAGACTTCAGCTCGCGAGCGCAGCGATGTCCAATACTACCGGTTGCCGGCTCGTGCTGTTCGTCGGGGCCATCGCCTGCGTCCTCTTGATCGCCACCATGGTCGCCATCGAGATCTCGAAGCAACGTGCCGCCGCCCAAAGGCGCCTGCAGTGGGTGGCCGAGCGGAAGCAATCGCTGTTGTCGGGGGAGACGGACCGCCTTTATTTCTATGATACGGAGCGAACGGACGCCCTGCTGGCGGAATTCGTTGGCATGCCGGAGATCACCGACGTTGGATTTGAACTGACCGACTTAACCGAAGAAGGCGTTGAACCGTTGGTAAGTCTGCCAAATCTCCGGAAATTAATGCTTTACGGCGGTCGACCCCGCATCGGCGACAAAGGCCTGGCCACCGTGAGCGGATGTGAGAAACTTGAGTCGCTCAAGCTAGTAAACATCGATGTCACCGACCGCGGGCTGCGCGTATTGCGAGACATGCCGAGCCTCAAGCACCTCATCGTCTATCGAGATACTCGACGAACCACTCCCTTAACCGACAATGCCGTATCGGAATTGCGATCGCTGCATGACCTTGAAACATTAGACCTCGGCGGTGGTTGGCTGAGCAAAGCCGCGGCCTCCGAGTTGCGCGAAGCATTGCCGAATTGCCGAGTAACCGTGGACGGCCAAGAGCAACCGTGAGGTCCAATGCAGTCTCTTCTGTAGCCGAGGTCACAGACCTCGGCTACAGGGATGCAATCGAACGGAGCATTAGCGTGCGACGGGCACCAAGGGCTTGCTGCCGTTGGCGGTGGGCAACTGGGGTAGATGGTCGTAGAACGTGGGCGGAAGTTTTTTGAGCCAAATGGCGTGCTTGTCGATGCGCTGGACGTGAATGGTGCGGCTGCCGATGGAGCCGACGACAGCCCCGGCAATCATCGTTGCGATGCCGGTGAAGATCAGCAGGATCGCCCAATCCGGCGGGCTGGGCCTCCCGATGAAGGAGAAGATGACGCCCATCTGCGCCACGCCCAGAAACCCGATCCCCCAGGCGGCCGCGATCATGCGGCGACGGCGACGCGCATGGGCATCGCACAGCGTGAAATAGACGACACCCTTCTTCTGGAATACCAACGCGAGGATCACAAAGATCGGGACGCTCAACAGAATCGTGAGCGCGAGCCAAGGGTTGTACCATTGCACGCTTTTCTTGCGCAACGGCAGATCGGTCGGCTCGCCGCAACGAACGCAACGCGGCGGCAGCGTGCCCTCGCGCGGGAGCAGCAGATAGTTCTCCCAACGCCAGTTGGCCTTCGGATCATCATCGGCAACTTCGCCGGCGCCGTTGACGGGCGTCGGCGCATATTGTGGTGAAGCGTAAGGATTCGGATCATCCATGCCTGGATGATCGCCGACCGCGAGCGCGGAATCAAGCGCTGGCGAGCGCCTTGAGCAACTCCGCGAGCATCTCCGGCGTGTGCCCGGCCGCCAGGCTGATGCGCAGGCAAGCTTTGCCCGTTGGCACCGTGGGCGGGCGGATCGGGGGGACCCACATGCCGTGCTCGCGGAGCGTTGTGGCGGCGGCGAGGGCGCGTTGTTCGTCACCGAGGATGATGGGGATGATCTGACTAGCCGATGGTCCAATGTTCCAACCGGCGGCGCGGAGTTGTTCGCGTAATCCAGCGGCCGTGGCGAGGAGTATCGTGCGCATGTCCGGTTCGCATTCGACGATGTCGAGCGCCGCCATTGCCGCCGCGCAAAGCGGCGGTGGCGGCGCGGTGGAGAAGACGTACGATCGCGCGCGGTTGGCGAGCCAGTCGATTAACGCCTGGCTGCCGGCAACGAAACCACCGGACGCGCCGAGGGCTTTGCTGAGCGTGCCGACGCGAATGGGGACACGATCTTCCACGCCAAGATGTTCCGCCACGCCGCGCCCACGCTGGCCGAACACGCCGGTGGCGTGGGCTTCGTCGACGTGCAACATGCATTCGTAGCGCTCGGCGAGGTCGCAGAGCGCGGGCAATGGGGCGAGGTCGCCGTCCATGCTGAACAGAGAGTCGGTGACGATCAAGCGGCGGCGAAATCCCGACGCCTCGCGCAGCCGTGAATTCAAATGTTCGCAATCGTTATGGCGGTACACCTGCACCGTCGCGCGCGAGAGTCGGCAGCCGTCGATGAGGCTGGCGTGGTTCAGGGCGTCGCTGAAGACGACGTCGCCTTCACCAACGAGCGCCGGGATCACGCCGGAGTTGGCTGCGAAGCCGGTGTTGAAGAGGAGCGCCGCTTCCGTGCCTTCAAACGCGGCGAGGCGATGTTCTAGCTGCTCGTGCAAGACGGACCGCCCGGTGACCAGCGGACTCGCGCCGGCGCCCCAGCCGAATTCTTGCGCCGCTGATGTGACCGCCGCGGCGAGACGCGGGTCGCTGGCGAGGCCAAGGTAGTCGTTGGCGCCAAAGTTAGTATATTCGCGGCCGTCGATGGCGATGCGCGGGCCTTGCGCGCCATCATGTGTATTCAACCGACGGCGCAGATCGCGGGCGTCGAGATCGCGAAGGGCAACGTCAATCCAGGAGAGCGGGTCGCTTGGCATGTGCCGTGCATTTTAGCACAACGCGGGCATGGAGCGTGGCATTGGTTCCAAGCGGAGAGCCGGAAGCGTGATCGCCCGGAGAGAAGCGGAGTAGGAGGTCTATTCCGGTGCTCTCCGGGCGCTCACGCTTCCGGCTCTATGTGGTGCGCGTCGCCTCAGTAGCGATCGCCACTGGATTACTTCCCGCCGCTCAGGCGTTGCGCCGTCTTCACCAGTTCGATGAACTCCGCGCGATACCCTTCGGCGTCGCGGGACATGCCCGGCTGGGCCATTTCCAGAACCGCGCCGTAGTTCATCGTGCCGGCGTATTGCGAGTGGCGGAGCAGCATGCCGAAGGCGGCTACCGACGAGGCGAATTGGAAGTCGGCGCTCGATTGGCCGATTTTCTGCTCGTTGTCGGCGACCGGAGTTTTCAGCAGCTTGCTGGTGTCGCCGTCCGGCTGCTTGTAGCGGAGCTTGAGCATCAACAGATCGTTCGATTGCTTCGCCGCCTCCGTGGGACCGCCGACCGCTTGGTATTCGAGTTCATCCACCGAGGGCGTGTTCACCGGTTCGCCGGCGGGGATGACTTCGTAGAGGGCGGTGACCGTATGGCCGGCGCCGATTTCGCCGGCGTCTTTCTGGTCGTCGTTGAAATCTTCCTTGGCGAGGATGCGGTTCTCGTAGCCGATCAGGCGGTAGGCCGCGGCCTTCGCCGGATTGAACTCCAGTTGCAGCTTGACGTCCTTGGCGATCGTCAACAGCGTGCCGGAGAGTTGTTCGACGAGCACTTTTCTGGCTTCGCGTTCGGTGTCGATGTAGGCGTAGTTGCCGTTCCCCTTGTCGGAGAGTTTTTCCAGCGTGGCGTCTTTGAGGTTGCCCATGCCGAAGCCGAGGACCGAGAGAAACACGCCGGACTTGGCTTTGCCTTCGATCAGGCTGACGAGTTGGCTTTCATCCGTGACGCCGACGTTGAAGTCGCCGTCGGTGCAGAGGATCACGCGGTTCGCGCCCCCTTGGATGAAGTTCTCGACAGCGACCTG
>JALHLM010000418.1 GCA_022844585.1 Pirellulales bacterium
CCAGGGGCGATCTGCAGCGCCGCCGCGATTTGTTCGTTCGTCAACGTCTCGAAAAACTTCATGCAGAACACTTCCGCCTCGCGCCGCGGCAGTTGTGTGATCGCCAACCGCAGCCGCTCGGCCAATTCCCGTTCGATGGCGGCCTCCGCTGGATCACTGCCGTTACCAGCCGCGAAGTTGGCGTCGAGAGCAAGGACGTTCTTTTTCGCCCGTAGCCGGTCCAACGCTCGACAGGTCGAGAGCCGCCGTAACAGCCCGCCCCAATTCCGGACCTGCCGCGCGCGCAGCCGGTGGGCTTCGAGGAATACCTCTTGGGTGATGTCCTCGGCGTCCGCGGCGTTGCCGACGATCCGCCAGGCCGTGCGGAACACCATGGTCCCGTGTTCACGGACCAGTCGGTCCCACTCCGCGGCCTTGGCGCCGTTCGGGCGGTCTTCGCGACAAATCATCGTTGGGGAACTCTCGCTAACCTTCTGTCGTGATGAGCCGGGATCGCATTACCTCGAACAGCACGAAAAAATCGAAAACTAGCCAACTCGATTAAGTCGCTGCTCGGATTCTATCCATTTCACCCGGTTTTGGCCCCTGCGGAACCGCATTTTGCCCTATTCGCCGGCTTGATTCGCCGTTGGCAAACGATTCGCCGCCGGATAACGTAATCCTAACGATTAGGCCGCATCGCCAACCAGACACATTGCCTGGTTCGCCCCGCAGCCCCGGCGCCGTTCCCTTCACGCGGGCGATCTACCGCGGCTTTCATGCGAGTGCTCCTCACCAGCCATCGGCCGCTCGGCGACAGAGTCGCTGGCCAACGTCTGACTTGGCTGCGGGAGACACTGTCCACGGACCACGAGGTGCACGTCGTCCAGGCAGGCTCCTTGCGCGACGCACTTGCCGACGTACGCGTCGTGGTCTGCAACGCGGATGATCCATGCGCCGACTTGCCTTTCGATGTTCCAACGCTGGACCACGACGTCGCGGACGTGCCGTCGTTCCATTCGCTCTCCAACACCCAGTTAGCGGCCTATCGCGAGGCCTTTCGCAACGCGCTCGATGCCGAAATCGAGGCCTTCGATCCCGACGTCGTTCACGTGCAACATCTCTGGATCGACGGGCATTTGATCCTGGAGTCCGGCGCGCCATACGTGGTCTCGGCGTACCAGACCGAATGGACCGCGGCCCAAGCGGATCATCGCTTTCGGAGATTTGTCCGGGAAACCGCCGAGAACGCCAGCCGCATCCTGACCGACGACCTGACGCTCCGCGGCCAACTCGCGAAGCGCTTCGAATTGCCGCGCGAACGGTTCTCCAACGCGGCGCTTTCCGTGGAGCAACTCACGGAGCTCTACCGCGATGTGCACGAATGCCGCTTCGGGCGGCGCTAAGTAGCGCTCTTGGCGCTTCGCGTGCCGTAGACCTGGCCGGCATAGAGCACACGCGGCTGCGCATCGCCGGGAATCCAGAGGACCAGCCCACCGGCTTGGTGATCAACTTCCGCCACAGCGTGCGGTCGGCCTGCCGCGGCCTCGGCGAGAATCGCTTCCATTGCGTGTACGGCGGCGACGGTGGCGCGATCGCTGGCCAGGTCGTTGTAGGTGAGTTGACGCATGGCAGCGAGTCGCGTGGAGCGCTCTTCGGCCGCGCCGCCGAATTCCACGAAGGCGACTTCGCGCGCGAACTGTTCGAGCACTTCGATGCCGTACCCGCGTTGGCTGCGTTCGCCCCAGGGTTCGAGAAACGTGCCGTTGTAGTGATTGTTGATGGTGATCTTGCGCTCGAGCGGCGTGCGGCCTTCGATCGTGCATTCCACCCCGCGCTTGCGGCTGTGGCCGTTCCAGACGCCGTTGTCGAAGCGGAATTGCACTTCCTGCTCGACATAGCCGGGGAAATTCTCCGGTGTGACCCAACTGGTGTGGATATCGAAGGCCGCGTCACGACCGCCGTCGTAGCCGTAGATCAAACGCAGTTGCACGGAGTCCCACGTCGGGCCATCCGCCGAGCCCACGATTCCGCGCTGGCCATCACAGATAACCGCTTTGAGTCGGCCGCCGAAGGTGAAGTCGATCAGTTTGATGTAATGAACCGCGACGTACGTGCCAGGATTGCGACCGACGATCCACTCCGAAAACTGATTGCCGGAGATCGACTTCGGTTCCAAGAGCGAGCAGTAGCCGTGATTGACGTGCCGCAAATCGCCGTCGACTACGAGCGTGCGGAGTTTCTTGTGATCGGGATCGAGCAGCTTGTGATAGACGACTTTCGCCAGCACCTGTTTGTCATTTGCCGCCGCAACCAGTTCATCGAGCTGCGCGAGCGTCAACACCGACGGCTTTTCGATCAGCACATGTTTGCCAGCCGCGATGGCGGCGCGCGCGGCGTCGAAATGGCGATCGTCGGGCGTGGCGATGCAGACGACATCCACGGGTTCGCGCAATAGCTGGCCGATGGCATCCGGCTCGGTACAAATCGCGAAGTTGCCGAGCGAACTCCTGAGTTGCTCGCGATACTTCTTCGCCCGCGCGCCGGTGCGGCTCGCCATGGCCGCCAATTCCGCATGGCAGACGCCAAACGTGGGATCGTAGAGAGGGCGGCGCGCGACCGCCTCGAAGAACGGCCGGTAAGTCTCTTCAAAAATCATCCCCACGCCGACCATGCCGACGCGGAGGGTAGAAAGCGGGACGGTGGAAGGCATGAGCGAGGAAATGATGAATGATGAATGCAGAATGATGAATTATGGTCGAAACGACGCCCAATGAAAGTAGGAACGCCAAGTTCCCCCAATTCATCATTCCTCATTCTGCATTCATCATTTCCTCTACCCCACCACGCTCCGCCGATGATTCAGATAGTCCCAGACCACGTACCGGTCGAGGTCTTTGCCAGCGCTGAAAAAGACGCGGCCGCGGGTGGATTCGGCTAGGCGATAGGCGAACTGGATGTCCTCGCGGGATTGCGACCAGTTCGACAGCAGGAACAAGTTGATCGTGATCCCCTCGCGCTGGCAGGCCTGACCTTCGCGCATCGTGGCCTGTTCGGTCATGCGATGCGGTGGGTAGAGCAAATGCAGCAGGCTTCCCTCGAAATGGGCCGTGGGGAGGCCGTCGGTGATCAGGATCACTTGCCGGTTGGGCGTGTCCTGCGCGGCCAGGAACCGCCGGGCGAGTTGCAGCCCGTGCTGCAAGTTCGTGAAATGCGGCGGAACGTCGAACTCGCTGGCTTCCTCGCGGCTCATGTCGAACCGCAAGGCGATTCGCGGATGCGACAGCGTGGGAATCTTCGGCAGCAGCGTGGCGATCTCGCTGGAGTGCCGCGGCTTGGCGAAGGAGTAGATCTCGACGAACTGCAAGAAGTCGCCGGGATATTCGCTGCGGATCAGGCCGTCGAGCGCCAGCGCCATGCGTTTGACGTTCACATATTGCCCGCCATAACGCATTGAGCCGCTCATGTCCATCAAGACGACCGTGGCGCACTTCGGCGAGTTGCGGGTGCGATGGACGACGATGTCTTCTGTCTTGAGGCGAATCGGCAACTGCGCGCCGCCGCGGACCATGGCGTTCACCAGCGTTTGCGGCAGGTCGATGTTGGCAATCGAATCGCCAAATTCGTATTCCTTGACGCTCGGCAGTTCGACCGCCCCTTCGCCGATGATGGGCCCTTGATGCCGGCCCGAACGCGCCGCCTGCAACTGGCTGAAAATCTGATCGAGCAGCTTGCCCTGGAAAATGCGCGTCGCCTTCGGCGTGAGCCGGTAGCCTTCTTTCGTGCGTTCCAGCCCTTGCTGTTCGGCCAGCTCGCGCATCATCGCTTCGACGCGCTGCTGCAATTCGTTCAGCTCGCGCATCTGTTCAGGGTCGGCGTATTCGGAGAGATCCTGGAAGTCGATGACCGCGATCTGCGCGGTGCGCTTCGCCTCTTCCAACTGCTTGATGAGGCGGTCGATGGTTTCCAATTCTTCCTTGATGGCGATCGCCTGCTCGACCGACATGCCTTGCCGGCCAGTGAAAGCGTACTTGCCGGCGAGCTCGTCGACACCGTATTTGTTGCCCAGGCGATCGATGAGCTGCACCATCTCGCGGGCGAACTTGGAGCTATCGTCCCCCGACGCGTACCAGAGCATTTCCAGATCGCGGATTTGCTCCTCGCGGACGGCCTGCTGAAACAACTTGGCCAGCTTGCCGGGCGGCTTCATGCGGCCGGCGACGTCGAGATACTCCTGTTTGACTTTTTTCTGGACCGACTCGGTCTCATACTTCGCCAGAATCTTGCGCTTCCGTTCGCGCAGCATCTCCAGCAGCATGTTCAAACTTGGCCCCAGCCCCGCGATCTGGCTGGGCTCGATGCGAATCGCCCGGGCAAGTTCTTCGTCGGTCAGTTCACTCAGATCGCCATAGGCGAGCATATGCTCGAAGGCAGGCGTAACGAGATCGGCCGGAGGCTCGGTGGGGCTAGGGAACTTCTGAGGGTCGTACTTCTGGTACGTATGAATAATGCCGCCAAGCGGCCGAGGTTCCGACATCGATGTTGCTCCGGGGGTGCGCCTCGGCAATTGTAGCGCGATCAAGGCTGCCGCCCAGAGCCACAACGACCTGGAGCCAGCAGCGTCAGCGCCTGGAGCGCATCATCATCAGCCCCTTGATTCATTTCGACGCCACGCCGCCGGCCTCGTAGACCACGACGCAGTCAGGGATCGTCTTTTTCAGCGAATCCACCGCCGCCGGCGTGACGGCGGTCTTCTTGAGCGTGAGCTTTTTGAGCGCCTTGAGCGATTCCAGATGCTTGAGCCCGGCGTCGGTGATTTTGGTGCTACTCAGGTCCAGATCGGCCAGCTTGGACAGTCCGGCCAGGTGCTCCAGCGTCGCGTCGCCGGCCTCGGTTTCCAACAGGCTCAAGGTCTTCAAGTTCTTCAGGTTCGCCAGCGGGGCCGTGCCGGCATCAGTAATGCGGGTATGCCAAAGATTCAGCAACTCGACCGACGTCAGTTTGCCGACATGAGCGAGTCCCTCGTCGTTCAAACGGGTCTCGCTGAGGTCCAGATTAATCAGCGCGGTCATGCCGCTCAGATGATTGAGGCCGGTCCCGCGCAGCGGAATATCGCGGAGTGAGAGCCGCTTCATTTTGGTGAAGCCCGCCAGGTGCTCGAGGCCCGCGTCGGTGACGCTGGAGCAGCGGAACAAATACAGCTCGTCGAGCGCCGTGTGCGGCGTCAGGCTTTCCAGCCCGCGGTTGGAAATCTGCGTGTCTTCGAGCGCTAGCCCCTTGAGCTTCTTCAACCCCTTCAAGTATTCCAACCCTTGGTCGCTGACGGCCGGATTGCGCAGGCGCAGGCGTTCCAGGTTTTCGAGCGCTTGCAGTTTTTCCAAACCGGAATCGGTCACCAGCACGCAGCCGCGCAGATCCAAGACGCGGAGCTTCTTCATCGTCGAGATCGTTCCAAGCGCGACGTCGCCGATGTTGTTGTAGAGCAAATGCAGTTGCTCCAGCGACGACATCTTCGCCACGTGCTCCATGGCCGCATCAG
>JALHLM010000419.1 GCA_022844585.1 Pirellulales bacterium
CGGATCCGGAATTCGCGGACATGTCGCGGCGCTTTTGGGTCGCCGCGGCGCTAACGCTGCCGGTGCTCGCGCTCGCGATGGCGCCGATGCTGGGCGTGCCCGTCGACCGGTGGATCGGTCCGGCCTGGAATCAAGGACTGCAATTGTTGCTGACCACGCCGGTCGTCGCCTGGGCCGGCTGGCCGATCTTTGCACGTGGCGTGCGCTCGATCGCGACGTGGAACTTGAACATGTTCACGCTGATCGCCATCGGCACCGGCGCGGCCTACGTTTATAGCCTGGGCGCCGTGTTGTTTCCGGGACTCATTCCGGACGATTTCAAACATCACGGCAATGTCGAAGTCTATTTCGAATCAGCCGCGGTGATCGTGACCTTGGTGTTGCTCGGCCAGGTGCTGGAGCTGCGCGCCCGAGGGCGCACGAACAGCGCGATTCGCGAGTTGCTTTCGCTCGCGCCACCGACGGCGCGCGTGGTCCATGACGGCCATGAGATGGACGTACCGTTGGAGGAAGTGCGCAGCGGCGATGTACTGCGCGTGCGCCCCGGCGAGAAGATCCCCGTCGATGGAACACTGACCGACGGCCGCAGCGCGGTCGACGAATCGATGATGACCGGCGAGCCGATGCCGGTGGAAAAGCAGACGGGCGACCGCGTCATCGGCGGCACCGTCAACCAAACCGGCTCGTTCCTGATGACGGCCGAGCAAGTCGGCGAGCACACCGTTTTGGCGCGCATCGTGCAACTCGTCGCGCAGGCGCAGCGCAGCCGCGCGCCGATCCAAAAAGTCGCCGACGCCGTGGCCGGTTACTTTGTGCCGGCCGTGGTGCTGGTCGCCATCGTCACGTTTCTCGTCTGGGCCATCGCGCAACCGGCGCAGCCGGCGCTCGCCTATGCACTGGTGAACGCGGTGGCGGTGCTGATCATCGCCTGCCCTTGCGCGCTGGGACTGGCCACGCCGATGTCCATCATGGTCGGCATCGGCCGCGGGGCGCAAACCGGCGTGTTGATCAAGAACGCGGAATCGCTCGAAGCGCTGGAAAAGATCGATACGATCGTCGTCGACAAAACCGGCACGTTGACCGAAGGGCGACCCAAGTTGACGGAGTGTCTTCCCGCGGATGGTTGGACCGAAAACGAACTCCTGCGCATCGCCGCTGCGGTGGAGCAATTGAGTGAACATCCGCTAGCGCACGCCATCATTGCCGCCGCGCGCGAACGCGACGTCGAACTTCCCAAACCTGACGACTTTCATTCGATCACCGGCGGCGGCGTCGAGGCGAAGATCGAAGGCCGATCAGTATTAATTGGCAGCCCGACGCTTCTCTCGCAACAAGGCGTCATGGCTAACGATGCCGAAGCCATGGCGCTGCAGTCGCAAGGCAAGACCGTGATATTCGTTGCCGCGGACGGCCAATTCGCCGGCCTATTGGCGGTGTCGGACCCAATCAAGTCGTCAACGCGCGAAGCGGTGCAGTCGCTGCATCGACTGGGCTTGCGCATCGTCATGCTCACCGGCGACAATGAACGCACCGCGCAGGCTGTCGCCGCGCAACTCGGGATCGACGAATTCGCGGCGGGCCTGAAACCCGAGGACAAACATGCCCGCGTTCAGGCCATGCGCGCGGAAGGAAGACGCGTGGCGATGGCCGGCGACGGCGTCAACGATGCCCCGGCCTTGGCTGCGGCCGACGTTGGCATCGCGATGGGTGCCGGGGCCGACGTGGCGATCGAATCGGCCGGCGTGACGCTGGTGAAAGGGGACTTACGGGGCATCGCCCGCGCGGTGCAACTCAGCCGGGCGACCATGCGCAACATCCGGCAGAACCTGTTCTTCGCCATGATCTACAACGCTCTCGGCGTACCGATCGCCGCCGGCGTGCTCTATCCGCTGTCGGAGAACCTGTTACTCAACCCGATGTTCGCCGCGGCAGCAATGAGCCTGAGCTCGGTCTCGGTAATCAGCAACGCACTTCGTTTGCGCGGGATGAAGCTGGCGTGATTCAACACGGGGCGATCAAACACTAGCCCGTAGCGCAAGCGAGGGAGAGTTGACGACGTCACAAAGTATAAGATTGAACTCTCGCTGTCGTTGGATACAAGCGATGGAGGAGTCGTTGAGAGTTCCATCATTTGCATGATGTCGACGTCCGCTCCCCCTCGCTGGCGCTACGGGCTAGTGTCGCGATTTCTCACGCGACGCTTTGAGCTTCGTCGCGCCCGCGCTGTGGATCGACAAACGCCACCACCGCGGAACCGCAGACGATAAACACCAGCAGGCTGAGAATCGCCAGATGCGCATTGCCGGTGCGGACCACGATTGTGCCGAACAGGAACGGGCCGACCATGCTGGTGGCCTTTTGCGAAAGGCTGAAAAAGCCCATGAATTCCGCCGTATGCGCCTTCGGCGTCATGTAGCCCATGATCGAACGACTGACCGATTGGGTGCCGCCCATAATGAGCGCGAGCACGCCGGCAAGCGCCCAGAATTGAGCCTTTGTCGTGACATAGTACGCGCCCACCAATAGACCGGCCCAACAAGCCAAGCAGAGCATTAGCGCCGTCTTTTGTCCCCAGCGGTCGGCGAGCCAGCCAATCAGGAGCGCTCCGGGAAAGGCTGCGAATTGAATCAACAACACGACCTGCGCGAGTTCCATCGGCGTCATCTTCAGCACGCGATCGGCAAACACCGAGGCCTGCGTGAGGACGGTGTTGATCCCCTCGTTGTAAAGTAGATAGCCGGCAAGAAAGATGGACAGTGTCCGATAGCGCCGCACGTTGCGGAGCGTGTGATACACCTCGCCGAACGCCTCGCGCGCCGCGCGATGCAGTGGCAGCGGCGCTTTGCGCGGTTGGCCGCGGTCGCGCAACACGAGGATCGTCGGCAGCGTGAACACGCCCCACCAGAGCCCCATGATGATGAGCCCAATGCGCAAGTGCGTGGCGGCGCTATCGATGCCAAATCGGGGAGCGAACATGAACACCATGAGCGCCGCGAGCAACGCCAACCCGCCGCCAATGTAGCCGGCCGCAAAGCCCCAGGACGAAACGCGATTTAACTGTGATTCATCCGCCAATTCCGGCAGGAACCCGTTGTAGAAACTGAACGATAGTTCAAACAAAATGTGCGCCGTCAGAAAGAGCGCCACGATCAGCGCGGGAACCATCGGCACCACGCCCAGCAGCACCGACGCGGTCGCACCGCCGAGCGCGGTAATGGCTAGCCAACCACGCTTGTTCGCACGCGCGTCGGCCATCGCGCCCAGCATGGGCGACAAGAGTGCCGACATGAACATCGACGTGCCGATGCCGAAGCTCCAGACCATCGTGCCAACGTCGCCGGGCAACGCTACTTTGGTGATATAGGCGACGAGGATCGTGATCGAAAGCGTCGAATACGCGCTATTCGCCCAGTCGTAGCAGGCCCAAGCCCAGAGTTCCCGGCGCGTCGCCCGCGCGGCCGGCTCGCCCGGCTTTGTATGCGGCGCAGCATAAGGATTCTCGTGGCTCGAGGTTGGCTGGTTCGTCATGCGTCCTCAGGGGCGGTCGACTCTCGGTGATGTAACGCGCAACGTGCCGGCAATGTACCGGGCGTGGCGAGTTTCGGATACGCCGATCACACCGCGTGCCGCCGTCGCCGTGCGAGCTCCCGCCGCAGGCCTTCCTCGCCTTTGGCCATGGCCCAGCGATGGTTGGCCTCGAAGACCGGCTTGAGCAGCGCTGACAGCCAGCGCAGCAGCGGTTTTTCCGCCCGCAACCGCCAGTCGTAGGCGATGTCGACTTCGTCGCCCGACTGTTCGAACCGCCATACTCCGCGGCCGACGAAATCGCCGGTGGCGTCGAGCGTGAAGCCGCGGGGATAGTTTGTCTCAACGATCCGCATCGACCAGCGCAGCTTGTAGGGAAGCTTTCCTTTTGTCAGCAAGTCGGCGGCCTTGCCCTGGCCATGCTCCCGACCAGGATCGGTTTCGTCGACGCGCAAATAGACCTCCGGCCACCAGCGCACGAATTCGACGCCTTGAATCAGCACGTCATAAACTTCGGCCGCCGTGCCGGCGACGCGCCAGTGAGTCAGGAATTGATAGTCGTTGGCTGCCACGACAAAGCAATTCCGTTTACTTACTGGAGGATTGAACGCGGAATGACTCGGGGAGCAATCGATGAATCGCCGCGAAGATCCGTTCTTCTGTATCGGCCGTCAGCCGCGTGGGGCGATCGTAGTAGGTCATCGCGCTCGCTCCCTCGTAGCCTCCTTCTTCCCAGATCCGCCGCGACGGGATGTAACACGGCGCGTCGTTGGAATAGGCGTTGACCCAGATGCGCTGCGCGTCGAATTCGCGCTTCAAGCGAATCTCATAATCAACGACCACTTCGCCCGGCAGAAAGACCATGGCCAGGTTGTCGCCGAAGGTCCAGGTTTGGATCGTGTAACCCAACTCAGTTGGCAATGATTGCCCTGCGTCAAGTCGTGAGAGCTGCACGCGGGCATGATATCCGACGGCGTCCTGCTGCTTGGCGCGGCTCTTCCATTCCTCGCGCGTTGGCAGCGTGTCGAAGGCGAGTTGAATGCGCTCGCGTTTTGCGCTGACGACGCCGAGGATCGGCTGGTGATCGGCTTTCAATAGCCGCTCAACCTCCGCGGCCAGGCTGCGGCCATGTTGCTCGGCGAGCTCCAGCGTACGGCGCGGGTCGGGATTGCTGTCCGCGCCGCAGCCGATGGTGATCAGGGCGATCGCTTCCGGATGCGCGCGCTCGATGTGGATTTGTGCGTAGCCAGCCCAGTCGCCGCTGATCAGGTTGTTGTCGAGGGTCGTGCAATGACAAGCATAGTTGGCGACGATGGCGCGCAACTCGCCTTTGAAATTGTGGACGAACATCACCGGCAGACTATGATCGACCGGCCCGCCGGGCGTGCGCCGGTTCGCGGCAAAGTCGACATTGCCCACGGCCCAGGACAAATGGCAGGGTTGGCGATCTGCGAGCGCCGCCAGCGAGACCTGTTCGAGCTTGTCGATCAACGTGGCGGTGTAACGATCGATCGCCGCCTGGTGATCCGCAGGCACCGCTTCGCCGAACAACGTATCCAGTCCGCCGCGGACCATGGGCGCCGTATGCGTGTGCGTGTAGGAGAGGGCGAACTTGTCCGGCACGACCTTGGTGCGTTCCGCGAGCCGCCTGGCGACTTCATTCGTCACGGATTCTGGAATGCATGTCCCGTCGACCATCAACAGCACCGCGGGGCCGACTTCGTCGCTATCGATGGCCAACGCCTTTGCCCAAATCGGATGAATCACCCCTTCGTGCGGCTCACGACGGAAGCCATAGCCGCTGAGGCGAATCGGTTCCGTTGGCGTGATGTCGATTTTTGCGACGCCGACCGGAGACAATATGTTGTACTGTGCGAAGGCATTGTCCGCGAAAAGCAGGAACGCAGCGAATGCGAGGGGCGCGATGCGTGATGCAAACATACGGTGTCTCACTGTAAACTTGGAGCCGGAAGCGTGAGCGCCCGGAGCGCG
>JALHLM010000420.1 GCA_022844585.1 Pirellulales bacterium
GCAGGAAACGCGCGTGATCTCGCAATAAATCGTTCACCGCGTCATAAGTGGTCGCCGCCCAGACCTGGCCGAACAGCGGCACGCGCACGCGAATCAGCGGCCCCGCCTCGCGCATCCGCGCCAACGTCGGAAACGGATTTGCCTTGAACGCCTGCGATGTGAGGTCGAAACGCATCGTGGCTGGAGTTCGCATTGCCGGCTCCTGCATGAGCTGTCTCCTGAATGCGGCGCATTGTACACCAGGCGGTCGCTCCCGCCGGTCGCCGCTTATGAACTGGCGAAAATGGCCTACAATAAGATCGCCGCCTCACACGGACCGGTTCAACGCACCGTCGGTTTACCTGCCTGCCATGGATACGTTGACTGCCGCGCGACTCCAGATGACGGTGTCGCTCGCGTTTCATATGGTCTTTGCCGCTATCGGCATCGGGCTGCCGCTGTTGCTGGTGCTCGTCGAAGGGCGCTACTTGCGCACCGGCCAACAGCAAGACCTCGACCTCGCCAAACGCTGGGCGAAAGTCACCGGGTTGCTGTTCGCCGTCGGCGCGATCTCCGGCACCGCCTTGGCGTTCGAGCTCGGACTCCTTTGGCCCCGCTACATGGAAATCACGGGCGCCGTCGTCGGCCATATCTTCGGCCTCGAAGGTTACGCCTTCTTCCTGGAAGCCATCTTTATCGGCCTCTACCTCTACGGCTGGGATCGCCTTTCGCCGCGCGCGCATTGGTGGTGCGGCGTCGTGATCGCCGTCTCCGGCATGGTCTCGGGCATTCTCGTCCTCGGCGTCAACGCCTGGATGCAACTGCCGGTCGGCTTCGAACTCGATGGTTCTCGCGTCGTCGTCAGCGATCCCATCGCCATCTTCAAGCAAGCCGGTTGGTTTTACATGGCCGTCCACTCGACGCTGGCTTGCTACACGTCCGTCGCGTTCGCCGTGGCCGGTTACTACGCCTTCACCAGTCTCCGCGGACGCAACGGCGTGCAATCCCTCACGGCCATGAACATCGCGATGGCGGTCGGCGCGGTCGCGGCTCTCTTGCAACCGGTTAGCGGCGATTTTCTCGCCAAATTCGTGTTTCAAACGCAGCCGGCCAAGTTCGCCGCCATGGAAGGGCAATTCGAGACCCAGGCCCGCGCGCCGTTGCGCATCGGCGGCTGGCCCGATACTGAAGCGCGCCGCACCGACTGGGCCATCGAACTTCCTGGCGGCTTAAGTTTCCTCGCGGCCCACGACATGAACGCCGTCGTGCCTGGCCTGGATCAAGTGCCGGAAACCGATTGGCCCAACGTCGAACTTACGCATCTCTCGTTTCAAATCATGGTCGGCATCGGCGTCTACTTGATGTTGCTCTCCGTCTGGTACTGGTTCGCCCGTTATCGCCAGGGCTCCGCGTTCGCGCCGAGTCGACTTCTGCTTTGGGCGCTGGTGATTTCCGCTCCGCTCGGCTTCATCGCGCTCGAAGCCGGCTGGATGGTCACGGAAGTCGGTCGCCAGCCGTGGGTCATCAACGGCGTCCTGCGCACGGAAGACGCAGTGACCACGGCCGACGGCGTTCCGGCCGTGTTCTATCTGTTCACGGCGCTCTACGTGACGTTGACCATCACCGTGTTGGTGTTGCTCCGTCGTATGGCCCGTCCGCCGCAATCCGGAACGCGGGACGCCGCATGACGCACGAGCAACTCGTTAACACCGCTGCCGCCGCCGCGCTTCTGGGCTTAATTGCCTACGCGCTCCTCGGCGGCGCCGATTTCGGCGGCGGCGTGTGGGATCTCTTCGCCGTCGGACCGCGCAAGCGCGCGCAGCGAACCGCCATTCGCCACGCCATGGGTCCCGTTTGGGAAGCCAATCACGTGTGGCTGATCTTCGTGATCGTCGTTCTCTTCACCTGCTTCCCGCGCGGTTATGCCCCGCTCAGCGTCGCGCTCTTCGCGCCGTTTCACCTCGCACTCTTGGGCATTATGCTGCGCGGGGCCGCCTTCGTGTTTCGCGGTGCAGCCTCGGATGGCCCGAGCCCCTGGGGCGTCGTCTTCGGCGTGGCGTCGACGATCTCGCCGGTCCTTCTCGGCGTCGCGTTCGGAGTCGTCACCGAAGGCAACATCCGCATCGACGCCGAAGGCGAAATCAGCGCCATGCCGCGCGGACATTGGCTCACCGCGTATGCGTTTGCCTGTGGGCTACTCGCTCTCGCCGCGTGCGCTTATCTCGCGGCCGTTTATCTCGCCGTCGAAACTGATGGCGACCTGCGCGAAGATTTCCGCCAACGCGCCATCTGGGCCGGCACCGCGACCGCCGGGCTCTCCTTCATCGTGCTCGGGCTCGGCGTCCAACAAGCGAACTGGTTCGTGCGCGAGCTCACCAATCTTCGCGCCTGGCCGGTGCTCAGCGCAGGCTTACTCTGCTTCGGCCTTTCCGCCTGGGCCGTGTTCAATCGCCGCTATCGGTTGAGCCAAATCTTCGCGGCCGGCGAAATCATCCTCCTGCTCCTCGGCTGGGGACTCGCGCAACATCCCTTCCTTATTTACCCCGACGTCACGCTCCTCGCCGCCGCCGCTCCAGCGCCGACCATTCGCTTCCTGCTCTGGACAATCCCCTTCGGCGCTGCGCTGCTCGTGCCGTCCCTCTGGCTGCTGTTCCGCGTCTTCAAGACAGAGAAGCTTTAGAAGCAGCAAATTCGGGTGGACAGTGGTCTCATTTGCCTTCCGGCAACCCCGTCACCTCCATCACCGGACGAATCTCCGCCGTCCCCCGCCGCGCTCCAGGAATTCGCGCCGCCACGGCGATCGCTTCGTCCATGTTCGCGACATCGATCAAAAAGTAACCGCCAAGTTGTTCCTTCGTCTCCGCGTACGGCCCGTCCGAAACCAGCGGCGGACCACTGCGGACGCGGACGCATTTCGCCAGTGACACCGGCTCCAACGGCGCTGCCGCCAGATAGCGCCCCTCCGCGTGCAACGTGTGGCACAAATCGATCGATTCCTGCAGCGCCACCCGATGTTCCTCCGGCGGCCAGGCCCCGGGTTCCGCGTATAACAGCACCATGTATTTCATCGTCAACCTCGTGAAGTCTTGAGGAAGTGCGCGGACCAACGCTTCACAGCGAACTACTTCGGACCCGCGTCTGTCGCGACCGTCACCATCCAACCGATGCCGAACCGGTCCGTCAGCATGCCAAAACAAGGTGACCAAAAGGTCTTCGTCAGCGGCATCTGCACGCTGCCGCCGTCGGAGAGGGCGCCAAACGCCTGCGTCGCCTGGGCTTCCGTCGGAACCGACAACGCCAATCGAAAGCCCACTGCCTTCGATTGCTCGTCGCAACCGTCGGACGCCATCAGCGTCACGCCTTGAATGGAGAAAGTCGCATGCATCACCTTGTTTTCAAACCCAGGCTGCAACATCCCTGGCGGCGGCGGCTCGGGACTTTCGTTGTACCGCATCATCATCACCACTTCCGCCCCGACGGCCTGGCCATAGAACGCCAACGCTTCCTCGCATCGCCCACCAAAAAACAAATAAGGCGTAATCGTCGTTCCGCTCATGGGAGCACCTCTTGAATTGGAGTGTGTTAGCCACGGCCAGGAATCGCAAATTGCAATGACCCTTGCAACTTAGTCGCCCGGCCAACCGCCAAATAGACACGGCCTTGGAAAAACAGGCCGAAAATCCGCCGGCGATTCGGCCTCCACGCTGCGTGGCGCGCGTAAGTCGGCGTCGCTCCATGCGTTACGCGCGGCCTGGTCGTTTTGCCAGAGCATCGGGAATACGGCTCACTTCCACCGGAAGACGCGCAGCGCCACCGGGAAAGTCAGCGCTGAGTACGCCGCCAACAACGCGGCCTGTGGCCACAGCGTCCCAAGGGATTGGCCTTCGAGCATCACGCCGCGCAGCAATTGATTCAATGCCGTTAGCGGCAGCAAATTGATCAGCGGCTGAACTGCTTCGGGGAATCGCTCCGAAGAAAAGAACACGCCCGACAACACCCACATCGGCAGCATCACCAAGTTCATCAATCCCGACGCCGCCTCGACCGTCTGCGCTCGGCTGGCGACCAGCAACCCAATCCCCGCGAACGCCGCGCCCCCCAGCGTCACGGCGATCGTCAGATCGAGATAACTACCCAGGCATTGCACGCCGAATGCGAAATAGCCGAACAGCAGCAACACCACGACGTCGGCCCATGTAAACAGCAGCCGACTCAGCATCAACGCCAACAAAAAATCGCTGCGCCGCATCGGCGTGGCCAGAAATCGTTTCAACAACTTGCGTACCCGCATGTCGACGACCACAAAGCCGACGCCCCACAGCCCGCCCCCCATCAATCCCATGCCGACCATGCCCGGCAACAGGAAATCGATATACCGCGAACCCACTTGATCAAGCTGCTTCACTTCCGGCGCGGTCCAACCTGTCGTCTCGGCGCGCAGCATTGCAGCTTCCACCGCGCTATGCGCCAACCGGCTCTCCGCGCGCCGCGGTTCTTCCCACAAGCGAAAGCCCGGCGTCGCCTCCTTTGTCACTTCAATTACCAAGTCCGTCTTCCCGGACTGCAATCGCTTCCGCCAATCCTCTGGCGCGATCTTGATCTCGAATCGCTTGTCTGATCCGAGCCTCCGTTCCCAATCGTTCAAGTCTCCCTGACCCACGACGTCGACCACGATCTTCTCGGTTGGGTTATCGCGAAACGCAATTCCCAAGCACGCCATCATCAAGATCGGAAACCCATACACCCAAAAAATCGCCGCTGGCTCGCGCAGGAACAAACGAATCCGCGACAACACTAGTTGCCACAGCGCCGTAAAACGTCCTGGTGCCGCCGTCCCCATAGATCGCTATCCTCAAGTGACGATCTGTTATTCCAACCGCCGCCCCGTCAGCGAAACAAACACATCCTCCAACGTCGCATGCCGTGTCGTCAGTTGCGCCAAAACCGCCCCGCGCGATTGCTGCAGCGCCAACAACGCCGGCAGCGCCACGTGCGGTTGATCCACCGCCAAGCTAAACACGCCCGCGTCCTGCCGCACGGATCGCACCGACGGCAATCGGTTCAACTCCGCCTCATTCAGCGGCGGCGAATGATCCGTCAAACTGAAATCGAGCATATGTTCGCCGCCCAATCGCGCGATCAACTCCGCCGGCGTCCCGAGCGCGATCACTTTCCCTTGATCGACAATCGCCACGCGATCGCAAAGCCGTTCCGCCTCGTCCATGTAATGCGTTGTGAGCATCACCGTCCGCCCTGTGGCGCGGAACGCGTGAATCACGTCCCACAATTGTCGCCGCGATTGGGGATCCAAGCCCGTCGTCGGCTCGTCTAAAAACAAAAGTTGTGGCTCCCCCACCACGGCACATCCGACCGCCAGGCGTTGCTTCTGCCCGCCGGAAAGTTTGCTCACCCAAGTGTCCGCCTTCTCTTCGAGCGACACGCGGCCGATCGCCTCCTCCGGCGTGATCCCCGTGGGATAAAAGCTGCGAAACAGCGTCACGGTCTCCCGCACCGTGAGC
>JALHLM010000421.1 GCA_022844585.1 Pirellulales bacterium
AAATTGCGCAAGCCCGCGGCCGCCATGTTGTCGGTGTTGCTACGGCCGTCCTTCCTGGACCTCAAAGGAGGCGGCGGCGGAAAGCCGCTTGCGCCGGGCCCGACGGAACGACTGCCTGCCGAGCCGACCGAGCCGGCCGAGCCGGCCGAGCCGGCCGAACCGACGGCGGCCGCGCCCACGAAGGCGCGCAAAGGAGGCGCTGCCGAACCCGAGCTGGTGCGCGATCGCGACGATGCCAAGCCCAAAGATGTTCGCGTGTATTTCGGAACGAACAGGCAATTGGTCGAGCAGGTTCCGGATCCGCAACCGTTCCTCTACGGGCTTCCTTTCCTGTTGCTGGCTGCGGTCGCCGCGATTTACTGGCGTCTGCGTCAGCGCAAGCCTGACGCCCCGCCGCGAAGTCGCCTGGCGACTTCGCTGATCGTACTGTCGATGAGCGGCGTGTCGATTTGGAGCGTCTTCGCCTGGAACGACGCCTTGCGGGCGCAAACCTCGCAGCATGTTGGCACGCATTTTGGCCCGCGGCGCAATCAGGAAGGCAAGATTTACTACGGCTACTGCGACGTTTCTATTCCGCCGACGCATTCGGTCGGCAAAGTCGAGGAACCGCTGTTGGGTCCCGACGACGAAGATAGCCATGTCGTGCTCAAACGGACGGAGCGGCTCGAAGACGAGGCGTTTTATCAGTCCGTGCGCAAGGTGCTCGACGGGCTGCCGCGCGATCGCCGCGACTGCTTTGTGTTCGTCCACGGCTATAACTCCACCTTTGAGCAAGCCGCGCGGCGCACGGCGCAGATTCACTACGACCTCAAGTTCCCCGGCGCGCCGCTGTTTTACAGCTGGCCGTCGCGGGGCGCACTCCGGCACTATCCCTCGGATCGCAACGAAATCCAGTACAGCTACCGCTACGTGAAGCAGTTCCTGCTGGAGCTATCGGAGAAACTCGACGCCGACCGCATCCATATCATCGCCCACAGCATGGGCACCGACGCCGTGGGACGGGCCATCGCGGAGTTGGGCGATCGCGGTCGTGTCTTCGATCAAATCGTGCTGGCCGCGCCCGATATCGACGCCGACGTGTTTCGCGAGCAAATCGCGCCGGCGATGGCGGCCCATTCGCAGCGCACGACACTGTACTGTTCCAACACCGATTGGGCCCTCGTGGCGTCGAACACGTTTAACGACGGCTGGCGGGCGGGGGATTCCAGCGGAGGCATCATGGTGGTCCAAGGGGCGGATACCGTTGACGCCTCGGGCATCGACACCGCGCTGTTGGGCCATTCGTACTACGGCGACTGCTTGCCGTTGTTGAACGACGTGCAGATGCTATTTGAGAAGAACCTGTCGCCGGCGGAGCGGGAGCTGGAACCGGTCAAGTTAAGCGGACCGTCGGCGTATTGGATTTTCAAACATTTATTTGGGCCGGAAAAGACCGACACGAACACTAGCCCGTAGCGCCAGCGAGGGACGGTTGACGTGGGCGGCAATCAAATCGAATACGCCAAGCAAACCGTCCGTAATCGACCGACTGCAATACCCAAAAAGCCGTCCCGGCGTTCATGCCAACTCATCACCGCCGTCCTCTCCCCCTCGCGGGCGCTACGGGCTAGTGTTGACGCGCTAGTTCGGCACGCGACTGCTCGCTACGCCGGCGGATGTTCCAAGAGCCAGTCTTCCAGGATCACATGCTTGACGACCGGCGCGCGTAGTAGCGCCGTGCGGGACGGTAGGATGGCGGTCAACCAGGGGCGGCGGGCCATGCCCGAAACGGCGCGGAGGCCGAAGCCGCCCATGGTGCGGCGTTTGAGTTGGGCGTCGATGTTTTCGCTCAGACGCTTGTACGTGGCCGGGATCAGATTCGGTTCCGGGCCGAGGTGGATGACGGTCTCGATGCCGCGCGTGAGCGTTGCGTAGATCGCGTCCCAGAGCCGTTGCGGTTCGTCCAGCCAGCGGGCGAGATGGGTGCGGCTGTTGTAGTCGTTGTACGAAATTTCGCCGGTGACCAGCGATAACACGCGCGGCGCCGGCTCGACGAATCCGCCGGGCATCTGGAACATGGTCCACGCGGCGCGGTTGGGGATTTGTTTTCGCCACAACAACGGCGTGTGCAGGGGCGGCCAACGGTTCGGGTTCTTGCGCAGGTGCGTGGTCGGCGGCAACACCGGATGCATCGATTGCCGGAAGCGATCGACCGTATCGCCCTGCCCCAAGAGCAGCACGGCGTTCGGGGCCAACTGGGCGGAAATCGCGATCACGCCATGCCCCTGAGAGCAGATATGCAGGCAATGGCGTTCGATGGCGGTCAAATCGAGCGCCGGGCCGATCGAAAACAGCACGCCCATCGTGACGTCGGTCGCCAGGTCGGCGCAGTCGTCGGCCATCGATAGCAGCGTCCCCAGCACCTCCTCCAAGCGGAACACGCCCCCGGCGACCAAGGCTGTGACTTCACCGAGGCTGTAGCCGAAGGCCAGGCGCACGCGACGGTAATCGAGCCCATGCAACTCGCGCATGATTTCGAGGTGCGCCATCTCGACCGACATGATGAGCGCGATATCCTCGGCGAACGTGGCCAGCGAGGACTCGCGCCGCGAAGTGACGCGCTCGACAAGATCGAAGCGGTGCGACGACAAATCGGCGGCGGCCTTTGAGGCTTCTTCGAGATGGCGGCGCATGATCGGCCCGTAGGCGGCATGGGCGAGCAATTCCGGCGTGCGGCCGAGATTGGTCACGTTGTAACCGCGGAACGCGCAGGCGGCGCTCGCCAGCGTGTCCTGAGTCAACAATTCCATGTAAGCCTCGCCGCCAGGTGCCGTCACAGTTCGGAGGCGTGAGTGTACCCGATGCCGCAACTCTAGGCCAAAGCGATTCGGCTCAGCTCACGCGCGCAGGCTTAAGCCGCCGTTGGTAGGGCCTGCGGATTCGGGTTTTCGATGCTATTCTGGAATCAGTGTTTCGGCCTCCCGTTCAACCTTGTGAATTAGTTGTCGCGTCGCGTGTCGCAGGATATTTCCCACATATTGTCGTCCTGGCCGTATGACCCCGATGAATTGTCGGTCCGCGTGGTCGCTGGCGACGACGGCAAAAGCCGGATTCAGGTGCGGCTCGATTTGGGGGTGCTCCAACTGGAAATGGACGGCCGCCCGGACGGTCTCCGCCCCGAGGGGAGCGAGTCCTGGCTGGACCATTTTCTCCAGCGGCAGCGAGACCACGACGCCGCCCACCCGGATAGCGCCGCCTTCCAGCTCAGCAGCGACGATTGCGCCTTCCTCCAGCGGGAGGGGGTGCAGTATTACCACCGCTACCTGAGCTTCTGGCACTTGGAGATGTTCGAGCTGTGCGCCCGCGACACGGCCCGCAACCTGCGGCTGTTTCGCTTCGTGCATGATCATGCGCGCTACGAACGCGACAAGCTCGCCTTCGACCAGTGGCGCCCTTACGTGACCATGATGCACGCCCGGGCGGTCGCCACGCCGCTGGTCCGCTTAGGCCAACACGAGGCGGCGCTCCGCGCGTTGCAGGTCGGCATCGACGGCATCCGGGCCTATCTCGATGAGTACGGGCAAACCGAACAAGCCGACCAGTGCGCCGAATTGGTGCAGCTCGAAAAGCTCTACGCCCACGTCGCCGCGCAGCACGCGCCGGGGGCGGAACCGGATCCCAGTGCGGAGCGCATGCACGCGCTGCAAAAAGAGCTGGACCAGGCGATCTCGCAAGAAGCGTTCGAAGAAGCGGCCCGGCTCCGGGATGAAATCCGGAAACTCTCCGACAACGGGCCGTGAGTGAGAATGTCTAATTTCCAAATCGGAATGTCGAATCAAATCTGAATGACGGAATGACGAAAGGCCGTCATTCGTCATTTAAGCATTCGACATTCATTCGTCATTCGGATTTCGACACTCGACATTTCATCACTTGATTTCGAACTCATACAACTCCGCCATCGCCTCCGGCGACTTTCCGCGCAATGCGTGGCAGCGGTCGTAGAGTGCTTGGGGATCATCGACGCCGAGGCTGGCCAGTAGTTGGAACTTGTGGGTGAGCAATTGATCCAGGTCGGCGCCTGCGTAGCGGGCATGGCCGGCCGGGTACATGACGAGGCCGCTGGAGAGGCGGCCCAGATCGGCGTGTTCGATTTCGAGCGACGTGGGAATGCCATCCGGATACTTGGCGTCGAACTCCGGGCCGCCATGCGCGAATTCGATGCGGTCGATCAGCCGTCGCGTGAGCGGATCGAAGAGCGCCGCGTCGTCGTAGTCGGCGGGCATCAGCATCAGTTCTTTCCAGCCGGCGGCGCGGATCGTCAGCGCCTTGCGCAGCAGCGTGGCCACGATGTAGACCATCGAGTGATCCGCGCTTTGCCGCGTGCGCGGGTCGCGCTTCGCCGGGTCGCCGATGATGCCGAAGGCGGGTTGATAGATTCTGATCCGAAGTTTGGCGATTTTCGTTTCATCCGCCAGCAACGCCGGATGACGCTGTAGGAGATCGATCAATCCCTGGATCGCGCCGGCGGATTGATGCTCGTAGAGGCCAAGCTTGAAATGCATCCCGCGCACCGCGAAGTCGTCGCCAGTAACGGCCAAGGTGAGATCAAAGGGGCTTTCCTGCTTCGACTTAGGCGGCTCAAACAGGCAGAAGATCGCCTCGGGATTGCGGAAGATATCCGCGGGGCCGACGAACCCGCGCAGCGCGCGGCGGACACTGACGACGGCCATCTCCGTACTGAGCGCCGCGGACGCGCCCTTGGAATCAGAAAGCTGTTTGCCGGCGCGGATCGCGCGGAACGGGATGTAATGCGCGACCAGCAATCCCAGGGACGATTCAATCTGCTCGGGCGTGGCGCCCAACAGCGCGCCGTAGACCGAGGCCGAGGCGATCGCGCCGTGGACGACATGGTCGATCTTGTGGTCCTTCAAGCTGAAGACTTCGGCCAGCCGGCCGCGAATCTCGTCCAGCAGCAACATCGCGAGGGCCGCGCGGTTGCCGTCGATCGAAACCTGTTGAGCCGCCGCGATGACGACTGGATAGAAATCGTTGTGACCGAACTCGCCCGCGGTGTGGCCGAGCCGAGGGTTGTAGCCGAAGTTCGTGCCGTTGGAGTCCCATTCACGCACTGCGGCGCAGTTCGCGGCGATCGCCTTCTCCGGTTGCACGCGGGTGCGCGAGCCAAAGCAACTGGCGCCGGGCTGACCGTCGACGACGCGATATTCCAGCGCCTCGTCCCGCAGCACGTGCGGCGCGTTGGTTCGCAGCGCGAGCGCCGAGACGGCGCAGGCCACGCTGTCGAGATGAAAACGCTCGACGGCGCGAAGGGCCAGTTCGCCAGGCGCGCCGAGTTTTCCGTTGAGAAAGTCGAGCGCGAATCGACCCAGGCCGAGCGCCTGGTTGGAGTCGCGCGGCAAGGTGATCGTGTCAACAGGCATGGCGAGTTCGCTTGGTCATCCAGATAGATCAAGTTGCGTGCCACATTCGCC
>JALHLM010000422.1 GCA_022844585.1 Pirellulales bacterium
GCTCTTCCGATCTCTGCGGGTCGAAGGCCGCGCGCAACGCGGATTGGAGGACGTCGAGGAACAGGCGATCCTTGTCGAAGGACTCGCGGCGGTGGAGTTTCAGGTCATTGACCTGGCCGATCCGGTGGAGATTGGCGGTGAGGCGGCCTACGAGATCGTGGTCAAGAATGAGGGCACCAAGGCCGCCGAAAATGTCGAGCTCATGGCATTGCTGCCGGTGGAGATGCAGCTCGTCGCCGCGGAAGGACCGACCCGGCACAAGATCGCTGGTCAAAAACTGACCTTCGAGCCCATTGGCACGCTCGCCCCCGGTGCCACGGCGACGTTCCAGGTCACCGCCAAAACGGTCGACTCCGGCGACGCCCGGCTGCAAGTCAAGCTGATCACAGCGGACATGGAATCGCCGGTCACCAAGGAAGAGAACACGAAAGTGTTCGGCGACGAATAGCCCCAAATCGGTCCTGGCACGCTCACGGCGGTTGTGACACGGTCTCCCGGCCGTGTCATGGTGCGGCCCGCCACACGTGGAGACCTGCGGTCGGGGCGGTGGCACGGTCAGGAGACACGTGCCACAACACGCCTCCTGGCTCCTGGCTCCTGGCTCCTGGCTCCTGGCTTCTGCCTCCCCGCCGATTTTTCCGCCAGCGCACGATTCTTTCCAGCGACTTCGGCGGCTTGGACGACTTCTTTCGTGAGGTGTACCTGCGAGGTGCATTTCTCGCCGCGAATCCTGCCGTCGGCACAAGCTTTGCCGGTGGGAGCGTTGACAACACCTCGGCATCTGGCACACTAGGAGACTCACGCCCCCTTGGCGTCCGCACTTCGTCTGGAAGACCCGCCCGCGTACGCCGCGATGCCGAGTCCGCACGTCGGCCGTCGCACAAGTGTCGTGGCGACTCGTTCGCCGCGACCCTTCCACGGAAGGTTCCCTGGTTCGCCGTTTGCAGTTCACGCTCGACACGAGCCGTGGACCTCGAGCATCGAATTCGGAACAACCCGATGAAACCCGTGAACTCCACTTCCGCGTACGGCGCGTTCTCGATCGGCGAGGCCCGGCGGATCGTCCGCGATTTGTTCGAGCCGAACCCGTGGCTCTACTGGATCGATTTTCTGGCCAGCATGACGCTCGGCGCGGCGGCGTTCTTCGCGATCCGCCGCTTGCCGCTGAGTTGGCCGCTGGTGGCGCTGGCGTTCGCGGTCTCGGTAGCCGCGTTCTATCGCGCCACCTTGTTCACGCACGAGTTGACGCATCTGCGCCAGGGCCAGTTCCGCGCGTTTCGTTTCGCCTGGAATTTGTTGTGCGGAATTCCGTTTTTGATGCCATCCTTTCTGTATCACACGCACGTCGCCCATCACATGCGGCGTCACTTCGGTACGGCGGACGACGGCGAATACCTGCCGTGGGGCGCGCAGCCCATTTGGCACTTATTCGTTTACCTAACGCAGTGCCTGGTGATGCCCGTCATCGCCGTCGCGCGATTCGCTCTGTTGACGCCGCTTTGCTGGCTGAGCCCGCGCTGCCGCGATTTCGTTCAACTCCACTGCTCGTCGATGGTGGTCGATCCGTTTTACGTCCGCCCGTTGCCGACGCGCCACGATCGCTGGATCTGGCGCGTACAGGAAGTGGCCTGCTTTGCACTCTTGTGGGGGAACGTCGCGGCGATGTCCCTGGGACTGGTCCCGCGCCCGCTGGAGTTGGTGGCGCAGGCCTACCTGACAGCCGCGACGATCATGTTGATCAACCAGATTCGCACGCTGGGTGCGCATCGCTACACAAACACCGGCGGTGAAATGACGTTCGTCGAGCAGATGCTCGACTCGGTGAACTATCCGGGCGGCAACTGGCTCCGCGCCCTCTGGGCGCCGGTGGGGCTGCGCTACCACGCGCTGCATCACCTGTTTCCCTCGATGCCTTATCATCACTTGGGCGAGGCGCATCGCCGACTGATGGAGCAACTCCCCGCCGACAGCCCCTATCGGCTCACCAACTGCCCCAGCCTCTGGCTGGCGCTCCGCCAACTCTGGGGGAACGCCCTGGCGTCGTCGCGGGCGCAGCGCGCGCCTGCCCGGCCGCATTTTACCGGTGGGCCGCTTCAACGGCCCGTGACGCGTTAGGTAGACTGCCGTTGCGTGAGCTTACCCGTTGCGCCTGGGCTCTCTTGGTCAGCGGCTCATCTTGTCGGATCAACGCCACCATGCTCCCACGCACGCTCGAACCCGAGGTCATGGAGTC
The DNA here is from genome assembly GCA_022844585.1 of Pirellulales bacterium. Classification (GTDB taxonomy): domain Bacteria; phylum Planctomycetota; class Planctomycetia; order Pirellulales; family JALHLM01; genus JALHLM01. Next base: position 2,234 of record JALHLM010000422.1, read on the forward strand.
GGCGCAGGACGCGCTCGACTACGACGCGATGGATCATCGCGAGGTCAATCGCGTGTTCGTGCGCGATTTTCTCGCCACGGGGCCGGAGGTGTCCGAGACCCTCGACCTGGGGACCGGCACCGCGCAAATCCCAATCGAGCTGTGCCGACAGTCGGCGGAGGCCCGCGTGGTGGCCATCGATCTGTCGACCGAAATGCTGTTGGTGGCGAAAGCCAACGTCGAGGTGGCCTCGTTGCGGGACCGGATCCTGCTCGACTGCCGCGACGCCAAGCGCCTCCCGTATGCCGCCAGCCGGTTCAGCGCCGTCATTTCCAATAGCATCATTCACCATCTGCCCGAGCCAGCCCCGTCGCTTTCGGAAGCGGTCCGCGTGCTGCGCGTCGGCGGGCGCCTCTTCGTCCGCGACCTCGCGCGGCCGGACTCCGCCGCGCACGTCAGCGCGCTCGTCGAGCAGTACGCGGCGGGCGCGAATGAGCACCAGCGCCAACTCTTCGGCGCTTCGCTGCACGCGTCGCTGAATTTGGAGGAAATCCGCGAGTTGGTCGCCGCGCTCGGATTCGCGCCGGAGACCGTGCAACTCACCAGCGACCGCCACTGGACGTGGTCGGCGTTCAAGCCGTGACGCCTGTCGCCACATGGTCGCCCAGCGCTTTGCGTAACGGGTCGGCGTCCGCCCCGCAGAAGCCCAGATGCAGGCGCCGCCGCCAGCCTTCGGCATAACGGTAGCGGCCGCTCATTTGGCCGACTTCCGCCGAGAGATCCTTCATGGTTTGCAGATACGAATCCAGCCCCTGCGTCGTGTCGAGCCAGGCTTTTTGGCTCGCGTGGCAGGCCAGCATCGCCGCCTTGTGTTCGATCACGTCGCCGATGTCGACGAACAAGCCCGGCGTCACGCGGTTGCCGAGCGGGTCATGATTGCCGTGCGGTTGGGCGTGGTAGACGGTCAACTCGCCTGCGACATGCGGTCGCGGGGGGTCGGTCGCAAAATTAGGCATGCCCCGAACGAACGCCGCTGAGACCGCCAGGCGACAGGCATTCGTGTGATCCTCCATGTAATCGGCCGGCGCGTGCGTGAGTACGATGGTCGGCGCCACCTCGCGCACGATGGCCGCCAGCCGCGCCAGCGTCGGCTGGTCATAGAAGATCTCCAAATCGTTTACCAAACTTGGATGAAACACCGCGCCGATCGACTCCGCCGCGCGCCGCGCTTCCTCCGCGCGAATCCGCGCCGTGGTCTCGCGATCGGTCTCCATCGACCCGCAGCACCCGTTGGCGATGTTCAGGTAATGCAATTCATAGCCGGCGGCGCCCAAGCGCATCAGCGTGCCGGCCATGACGAATTCGATATCGTCAGGATGAGCGGCAATGGCGAAGGCACGAGGGGGCGGGCTCATTTTTCACCGCAGAGGCGTTGAGACGCGGAGGGAGAAGAGGGAGGGTGAGCGGCTGATGTGGCACGGCCTCCCGACCGTGCCACCGATCCGACCGAAGGTCTCCAATTCCGGGCGCTTTCCGGCCCGCGTGTCACGGTCGGGAGACCGTGCCACAACGAAGTCCTCACTGAAAACTGAACACTGAAAACTTAGAACTCTACCGTCCCATCCGAATCTCGGGCCGGTCCACTTCGTATTCGTATAACAGCCAACGGTCCCCGTCCTTGCGGTATTTCATCGTGAATTCCAGAATCGCGTTCTGGTATGGCACCTGGCCGCGGCGGTCGTTGGCGTTCACGCGGCAGGTGAAGCGCGCGACGGCGGTCGGCGGGTCGGCAGTGTCGTCGATCGTGACTTCCAGATCGCGGGCGATGTTGACGGTGTTGATCTGGTAGCGGGGCATGTGGCGTTCGGCGGCGCCACGCACGCCGGTGGCGTCCGGGGCGACAAACGTGAGTACCGTGGGGACGTCATCGGATTCGAGCGCGGCGGCGAGTCCCTGCAACGCCTCCTCGACCTCTTCGGTGGCGGTCGTCACGACGCGCTCGATGAGCACCGCGGCCACGACGAGCGCCGCGACGACTCCCATGGCGATCGCCACCCACCGACGTTGAACGGCGAACAGCACGCTCGCCAACACGAGCTCGGCCATCACGCCGATCAAGATTGCCGGCCAGGGCGTTTCTAAGAGCCAAGTCATGGGGACCGCTCGACTTTCTCAGCCGTGACGCCGCTCGCCGCGGCGGGGGCGCGACTGCGCGTGGCAACGAGCCAACGGGCGCGTTCACGCGTCCATTGAATCCAACCCACCGCCGCCAAGATGCACAAAAACGCGGCCAGCGGGGCGACCGAGATCAAGCTGTTTTCGCCGCCGCCGCGCTCACCCGGCTCGAACGCTTCGGCCGGCACGTCAATCGGCTGCTGGGCCCGCACCCGACCTTCGAGCTTTTGTTCCAACCGTGCCTGGCGGCGCATCCACTTCGGCCCGATCACCAACACGGCCGCCAAGGCCACCAACGAAAACACCACCAGCCACAGCCAAGGAGATTCGTAGGGATGATCGGGGGGAGGAGACATCGGAAATGCAAAATGCAGAATGATGAATGATGAACGCCTGAGGCGCTCCAGGCCAATTCTACCGGTTCCGTGTCCCCAATTCATCATTCATCATTCATCATTCTGCATACCGTGTTCCGTCTTTACCCCTTCTTGAACTGCCGCCCCGCGTATTCCGCCGTCGCGCCGAGGCTCTCCTCGATGCGCAGCAGTTGATTGTACTTCGCCAGGCGGTCGGTACGGGACATCGAGCCGGTCTTGATCTGTCCGGTCGAGAGGGCCACGGCCAGGTCGGCGATCGTGGCGTCTTCCGTCTCGCCGCTACGGTGACTGGCAATGCTGGTGTAGCCGTTGCGATGGGCGAGCTGGATCGCTTCGATCGTCTCGGTCAGCGTGCCGATCTGGTTGACCTTGATCAGAATGCTGTTGGCGATTCCTTCGTCGATGCCGCGCTGCAGCCGCTTGGTGTTGGTCACGAACAAGTCGTCGCCGACCAATTGCACCTTTGAACCCAGACGCTTGGTGAGCATCTTCCAGCCTTCCCAATCGTCCTCGCTGCAACCATCTTCGATCGAGCAGATCGGGTACTTTTCGGACCATGAGGCCAGCACTTCGACCATGCCGGCGCTGTCGATCTCCTGGCCGTCGATCTTGTACTTCTTCGTCTTGGCGTCGTAGAACTCGGTCGCCGCGGCGTCGAGCGCAATCTTCACTTGCGAACCGAGTTGGTAGCCGGCCGCG
>JALHLM010000423.1 GCA_022844585.1 Pirellulales bacterium
CGACCCCGGAGCAAACCCCGTCGGAAGCCGTACAAGCCGCTGCGGAAGAATCCGAGATCACCGCCAGGCCAGCCGTAGATCGTGGCGGGACGATGCGCGTGCCGGTAGGCCTTGCCGATCAGTTGATGAATCTGGCCGGCGAGTTGGTGCTCGTGCGCAATCAGTCGCGCCAGGTCGCCGAAACCAGCCAGCCGCTGCCGGCCGCCGTGATGCAGCGGCTCGATGCCGTGACCAGGGCGTTCCAGGACACGATCCTGCAAACGCGCATGCAGCCGGTCGGCGTGCTGTTCAACAAGTTCCCACGCCTGGTGCGCGACTTAGCGCGTCAACTTGGCAAGCAACTGGAACTAAGGATCGAAGGGGCCGAAGTCGAACTGGATAAGACAATCCTCGATGCCATCTCCGATCCGCTGACGCACCTGGTGCGCAACGCCTGCGATCATGGCGTCGAATCGCCGGATGAACGGGTTGAAAAGGGAAAATCGGCGGTCGGACGCGTGACACTGTCCGCGCAACGGATGGGCGACGAGATTCGCATCGCCGTGTCCGATGACGGCGCGGGGATCGATAGCGCCGCGGTCCGCCAGCAAGCCATCAAGCAGGGACACCGGACGGAACAATCGCTAGCGCAACTTTCCGATTCCGACGTGCTGGCGCTGGTGTTGTTGCCGGGGCTTTCCACCGCGGAAACCGTGAGTGAAGTCTCCGGGCGCGGCGTCGGAATGGACGTCGTGAAATCGAACTTGGCGCAACTCGGCGGCGCGATCGAAATCGAGTCCGCCCTCGGCCAGGGCACGACGTTCACGCTGCGTTTGCCGCTGACGCTGGCCATCATCCCGAGCCTGCTTGTGACAGCCGCGGGACGCCGCTATGCCATTCCGCAAAAGGATCTGGAGGAATTGGTCTACGTTGGCCCAGGGCAGTCGCGCGCACGCATCGAGCAAGGGCCAGAACAGGGTTTCGCGCGGCTCCGCGATCGACTGCTGCCGCTAGTGAACCTTGCACACTTACTGCGAACGCTTCAAGGCGAACGCCCTGAACTGCAACACGAAGGCGCATCCTCCGATACGCCATCTTTGTTCGCGGTCGTCAAGTCAGGCGCACGTCGGTTCGCACTCGTGATCGACAGCGTCCTGTCCAGCGAGGAAATCGTCGTCAAGCCGATGCATCCTCGCTTGCGCGGCCTCAAGGTGTTTTCCGGCGCGACGATCTTGGGGGATGGCCACGTCGCGTTGATCCTGGACCCCGCTGGCGTCGCCACGACGGCGCAGCTTCGTTTTGGGAGTGATTCCGCCGCATCGCGACACGACCACTCCGCGGAGAAGCAGGAAACACAAGCGGTACTTTTGCTGCGAACGGCCGCCGGAGACACCTTCGGCGTGCCGGTCTTTCAGGTGCGCCGTCTGGCCATGGTGCGCCGCGCTGGCTTCGAGCAATTGTCTTCCGGTTGCTTCCTCGCCATCGACGGCATTCCTACGCGATTGACGTCGATCGACTGCCGCGAGGTTTCACACGTCGGAGCGGAATTCGCCTTCGCCCTGCTACCGCGCGATGTTGCACGGGCGGAAGCCATCGTGGTGGACGAAGTCTTGGGAACCGAGTTGGTCGATTTGCGACGACTCAGCCCATTGCCGGACCAACCCCACGCGCTTGGCGTTGCTCAACTCCGCGGGCGTACGACGCCGGTGGTGGATCTCTATCGCCTGTTGGGCGACGAGCCGGCTGAGACCGCATCGCGAAGCGCCGCGATGAAAAAGATTCTCCTCGTCGACGACACCCAGTTCTTCCGCGAGGTCGTCGGCGGATACCTGGAGTCCGCCGGTTACGAAGTTGCAAAGGCGGAGCAAGGGGCCGCCGCTTTGGAGCGACTCAAAGTCGAGGCGTACGACTTGATCATTTCCGACTTGGAAATGCCGGTGATGGATGGCTGGACGCTGGCCAAGGAAGTGCGCGCGCTGGGCCACGGACAACATCAACTTGCCATGCTGGCCCTGTCGACGCTTTCCGCCGAACAAGCCGAGGCGAGTGCGCTGGCGAGCGGCTTCGACGCGTACGAAGTGAAGCTCGATCGCGCAACGCTCTTGGCGACCGTCGCTTCCTTGCTGGCAAGGCACGTCGTCCAGGAGGCAAAGCGATGAGTCAGCCAACTTCGACCGATGCCGCTGGTGAGCTGTACTGCACCTTTTGGGTCGACCAGCAATGGTTCGGCGTCGACGCGCAGTATGTGCGCGAGGTACACGCCGTCACGAACTTGACGCCCGTACCCGGCGCGCCTGCCGCGGTGGCGGGCTACGTGAACCTGCGGGGGCAATTGTTCCTGGTGCTTGATGCGCGGGAGCTGTTGCTTGGCGCGGTCCGACGCATGCACGATAGCGGGCAACTCGTCGTATTTCGTGCGACCGCCGGCGAACTGTTCGCGCTGCTGGTCGACACTTTGGCCGACATGCGGCATGTCTCCGGAGATCAAATCGACTCTCCCGAGGCCAACCGTCTGGACAACGTTTATGAGACCTTGACCGTGGGGCGCGCCCGCATGGAAGACGGACTGTTGACACTGATCGATCCACGACAACTGCTGCCAGCCGCGTTTGCCGGCTCAGTGAACAGATAGCAACACCGAAACGACCGCCTTGCGAAGCGAATTCACACCCCTTGATTCGAACCACTATGCGCAACATCAGCCTAAAGTCCAAGATCGCGATTCTCGTCAGCGTACTCACGGCGACGGTACTGGCCGTGGCCATCGTCGGCGCGTGGGAACTGCGCCGCAACAACGTCCAGATGCGCCAGTTGGTCGATCGAAATGGACGGGCCATTGAATTGGCATCGCAGATCCGCGTCGGGCTGCTCGCGGCCGTTCGCAGAGAAAAAAATGCGGTGCTCGCGTCGGATGAGATTGCCGCGGCGAAGTTCGCAATGGATGTCGAAGAGAGTGCGGACCAAGTCGAGGCGCTCTCCCCGGAACTGAACTCGTTGATCGGCGAGATTGGCGGGGTGGGCGACGGCTTCGCCGTCTTTCGCCGCGAATGGGAAAACCTCCGCTCGAACCAGGCGGAAGTTCTACGCCTGGCGGTTCTGAACACGAATCGGAAAGCGTTTCGAATGCTTGCCGAGGATGTCGCCACGCGCATTGAATCGCTGGACCGCATCATGGCGGGGGTGGAACTGCGGGCAATGGCACAGCCCCGTGTGGAAGGAACATCGCCGACTGCGTCGGGATCGTCCGATCGGCGCGAACGTGCGGCGGAATTACGATTAGCGTTCGCGCAGCTGATCAGCCGACTTTACGCCCACATCAATGCCGATGACGAAGCCCTGATGAACGAGTTGGATGGCGAGATTGCGGCGATGCTGAGCAGTATTGACGCTTCGCTCGAAACGCTGCAGGCGTTCGCCGAGGATCGCGACCGGCTGGAACTCGGTCAGGCGGCGATGGAAGCGCGCGAGTTGCGCCGCGAGGTGGCGGAGATTCAGAGCCTCTCACGCCAGAATACGAACGTGAAGGCGGTGGCGTTGACATCGACGACCACGGTCACGCTGGTCAATAAATGTGATGCGGCGCTGGCCGCGCTGCTGGACAATCTCGGCCGCGCGGCGCAAGCCAAACGGGACACGGCGCAGACGACGTTCTATCGCGCCGTCGCCATCACGGCCGGAACCGCAATTGTCGGCATCGCGGTCGCCTTGATTCTTGGCAGGCTGATCGCCCGGTCCGTGACGGGACCAGTTGCGCAAGGGGTCGAGGTCGCGCATGCGTTGGCGCAGGGGGATTTGACGCGACGTCTGCGGCTGACGCAGCGCGATGAGATCGGTCAGTTGACCTGCGCAATCGATCAAGCCGCGGAGAACTTCGCCGCCATCGTGGCGGAGATTCACGATGTGGCGGTGAAGATCGGCGGTTCTGCTGGCGAGCTGAGCGCCGTCTCGCATCAACTGCTGTCGCAGAGCGAAGAGATGTCGACGCAGGCCGGCTATGTCGCGGGCGGAACGGAACAAATGACGGCCAACATCAATACGATGGCGGCCGCCGCCGAGGAAATGAGCATGAACGTGGCGTCGATTTCCTCGGCGAGCGAGGAGATTAGCGTCAATGTTGGGGCGATCTCGAGTTCCGCCACGCACACGTCGAGCAACGTCGACGCGGTTGTGGAGGGCATTCAAGACGCGGTGCAATCGTTCGAGTCCGTGGCTGGCGACGCCCGGCAAGGCGCGCTGACGACGGCCAAGGCGGTGAATCTCGCCACCAGCGCCACGACGACGATGCACACCCTCGACCGCGCCGCCGGCGAAATCAATAAGGTCACTGAAATGATCAAGTTGATCGCCATGCAGACCAATCTGCTGGCCCTCAACGCCACGATCGAGGCCGCCTCGGCTGGAGAGGCCGGCAAGGGCTTCGCGGTTGTCGCCAACGAGATCAAGGAACTCGCCAACCAGAGCGGCAAGGCGGCCGAAGATATCGCGCGGATGATCGAGGGGATTCAGACGAATACGCGCGGCGCCGTGGCGGTCATTCAGGAAGTGGCCGCGACGATTCAAGAAGTCAACACCGCGAACACCCGCATTTCCCAGGCGACGGAGGAGCAAACGCAACTGGCGAACGCCAGCGCAGTGAAGCTCGACGCGGCCGGGAAGGGCGTCGGGCAAATCGCGCAATCGATCACCGAGGTCGCCAAGGGGGCCAACGACATGTCGCGCAACGCGAGCGAAGCGGCGAAGGCGGCCAGCGATGTCTCCTACAACGCCAGCGAAGCCGCCCGGGCGGTCCGCGATATCGCCAGCAATATCCGCGGCGTCAGCCAGGCCACACGCGACAACACGGCGAGCGCCCAGCAAGTCAATCAGGCTGCCGGCGGTTTGCAAGGCATCGCCGCGAACCTGGAGCGCCTCGTAGCCCGGTTTCGCTTAACGTCGGACGAGCGATAGAATGAACCGCGTGGCGATACTCCCCGGCCGATCGAGTTGAAATGCCTGAGCGTGCGCGAATCCTGATCGTTGACGATTCGCGCACGTTTCGCGCCGGACTCGAATCCGCGCTCACCGGCGAGGAAGGCATCGCCGTCGCCGGTTCCGTGTTCAACGGCGAGAAGGCGCTGGAGTTCATCCGCGCGACGCCGCCGGACCTGGTGACGCTCGACGTCGACATGCCAGGCATGGACGGCTTGCAGATCCTCCAGGCGATTCAGCAATTCAATCGCGGGCGTCCGGCGTCGGCGGAAGTCGGCGTACTGATGCTGAGCGCGTTTACGAGGCGCGGCGCGGAAATCACCGTCCGCGCGTTGCAAGCGGGGGCGTTCGATTTTGTCACCAAACCGAGCGGCGCGTCGCCGGAAGACAGCATTGCCCAGCTCAAACGCGAGGTGGTGCCACGCGTACGCTTGTTTATGGCGCGCCGGAAGAAGCAGCAGAACCAAAGTTTTTCGACGGGCATGCCCGTAGCTCCGCTGCCCAGCGTCACGGGCC
>JALHLM010000424.1 GCA_022844585.1 Pirellulales bacterium
ATTCCACGGCGCGGTTGGCCCCGGCGTCCGCGGTTTTCGCGTCGCTTCGCTTGCGCTGCCAGCGCCAGCCTTCATAGGCGCCCCAAAGGGCCATTTGCGCCGGCGTCCGCGCGCGGAGCAACGCCGCGCGGGTGACCAGTCCGCCCAGACCCTGTGCGAGCCGCAACACGCCTGAGAATGGACTGAATCCCCAACGCGAGGTAACCTCGCCGAGCAATCGCGATTCCCATTGCCGCCGATTGGCCAGCAGTTCGGCACGCATCTGATCCGCGAGTCGGCCGGCCAGCCGTGCGCGTTGTTCCTGAATGGCGGTCTCCAGCGCCTTCACGGCCGGCATCGTTTCGTCGAGCCGCTCGCGGCAATGCAGCAGCGTCTCGTCGACCAGGTCGAGGAAGTTCGCGCGGCGAATCCGATGGGCCGCGGCGCCGGCCAATTCGCGCGTCAGCAGATCGACCAGGCGCCCGAACTCGCCGCGCGGCTGCAAGCCAGCCCGGGAGTCGTCGAGCGCCGCCGTGGAATCGACGAAGAACATCTCGCCCGTCGCGTAGTCTTCGTGCAGCAAGGCGCGCCAGTCGTCGCGGATATCCTCTCCGCAATCCGCGTGCGTCTGCACGAACACGAGCCGCGCTCCGGGCGCCGACGCGGCCAGTTCGTCGGCGACGCGGGCGCTGCGATACTTTTGCTGCGTTGTCGTCACCAATAGCACATCGCATTGAGGCAATAGCTCGCGCAGCCGAGCCAAGTTTGTCGCCGGCGCTTCCGCGTCTTCGGTCGTGTCGGGGTCCGGGCAATCCAACAGCACGAGATCGCGCAGCATCGGCAGGTCGCGTTGCACGAGTTGCACCGTGCGCGGGTCGATGCCGAGCATCTCGGGACGCAGGTCGGGCCGGCAGATTAACGTCGGCTGCAACGTCGTCGGGCGCTGTTTTCCGGGCGTGGTCACTTCAGCGCCGACTAGGGCGTTGACCAACGTGCTCTTCCCGGTGCCAGTGCCGCCCAACGTCGCGATGACCAGCGGGGCTTCCAGCCGCACGCGTAAGGCGTTGGCGCGCTCGGTTAGGCGCCGGACAATCGCCTGGCAGCCGCGGGCCGCCGGCCAGGGGGGCGCACGTTCGGCCCATTCGCGCAACTCATGGACGAGGGCGTCGACGTCGGCCAGCAGCTCGATTTGCAACAGCTCGGGTTCGTGCATGAGCATTCCTACGCCATTGTAGGCCAGCCCTGGCGGCCGATAATTCGACCCCCGGATGCTCCGCCCGATTCGCTAGCGCGGCTTGCGTTGCATGGGCTTCGAAACTGGCGACGGCTTCTTCTTCGGCGGGACGGCCGACTTCTTGGCCGATTTGGCCGCCTTGTGCTTGTCGGCCGGCGCTTCCTTGGGAGCTTCCTTGACCGGCTCCTTCTTCTTCGCGACGGCCTTCGGCGCGCTCACGGGGGCCGGCTTCTCGGGCGCCGCTTTCGCCGCGGCGACGGGCGTCTTAGCGGGCGCGGGTGGCGGCGGCGGAGCCGGGGCGGCTTCTTCCGGCTTCTTCTTGGGCTGACGCTTCGGTAGCCGGTTTTTCGCTTCGGCCGAAATCTCGATCAAGACGTTGTGGACATTCGTCGAATAAGGGCTGGCGATCAAGTCCGCGCCGAGTTGATGCAGCAGGCTGCCAAACTCGATCCCTTTGTTCTTGGGAATCGCCCGTTCCATGCCGGGGACCGTGCCGGCTTCCATTTCGCCGTCGGTCAGCGCGCCGACGATTTGCAGCGCCCAGAGCGCGCCGCGATCGACCGGAACTGAGTGCCCGGCCAGGCCAGATTGCGTCACGTAGGCCACGGCGAAGTGCGAGGCGCCGGCGAATCCGGTCAGCTTGGCGACCGCTTGCCCGAGGTTCTGTTTGCGGAGCGCCTCGATTTCAAACGAGTAGTTCGACTCGAACACGGCCTGCAAAACGCGCCGCAGATTCGTGGCGGCCGCGGCCGGGTCCGGCAGCGACGACATGGACTCGGACAGTTCCTTGACCGTCGTGACGCGGACTTCATTCCAATCGAAGTAACTCGCTTCCAGCGAGGCGTAGGCCTGCTCGGCGGCTTCGTAGGTGGCGTTCTCCAAGCACAGCGCGAACAGCAATTGCTCCATCAGCGGTCGTTCCGCGACGGGGTGTACCGGCTTGTAATGCTTTTTGAGAACTTTGTGCGCCTTGGTCAGCAACGCGGCGCGATTCGGGTGATTGGCCATGCAAATCTCGGAAACTTCGATACTCGTTACAGAGAGCGCCTTCGCGACGGCGCGTCGATTTATCGCTCCTCGTTCTCGTCATCTTCGTCAGTCGACGCGTCCTCGTCGTCCGGTTCGGCTTCGTCGTCCTGCGCAACTTCCTGGCCGACTGCTTCCGCTGTCTCCGGCGGCAGCACGCGTTGCAGGATTTCCGCCACAGCGATCGAATGCTTCACGCCCTGGTCGAGCACGAACTCCAATCGCGGCGTGTACCGGGTTTCGATCCGCTCCGCGAGCTTGGACTGCAGGAAGCCGGCGGCGCTGCGTAATCCATGCAGCGCCAGGTCCTGCTTGGTTTCGTCCCCCATCACCGAGACGTGAATCTTGGCCTGCCGCATGTCCGGCATGACTTCCACGAAGGTGACCGTCACGTTTTTCACGCGCGGATCCTTCAACTCGGTCAGGATGGCCATGCTCACGACCTGGCGAATCGCGGCGGCGGCTTTTTGAACGCGGCGGGAAGACATGCGGGACAGACAAGCTTAGCGTGAGGAATGCGGGGGGATACTGCGTCGAACTGGCGAGATAATCGATTCTACCGTTGAAAGCGGCACGTTGCACTGGTCGCGGACCGGCTACAGCGAACGAGCCACCTCCTCGACGCGGTACGCCTCGAGCACGTCCCCTTCCTTCAGATCGTTGAACCAGGCCAGCTTCATGCCGCATTCCAGGCCTTCGCGCACTTCGCGGGCGTCGTCCTTTTCGCGTTTCAGCGAATCCAGCCGGTAATCGCCGATCACCCGGTTTTCGCGAATCACGCGGATCCGGGAGTTGCGTTCGATCGTTCCGGCCAGGACGCGGCAACCTGCGATCGCGCCGATGCGGCTGATCAGGTACACGCGTTGCACCAGGGCGCGGCCGAGTTCGACGTCGCGTTGCTCCGGCTTGAGCATGCCTTCGAGCGCGGCCTTGAGGTCTTCGGAGACCTTGTAAATGATGTCGTACCGGCGGACCTGCACCTTGTAACGCTCGGCCAGCACGCGGGCCCCCTCGTCCGGCACCACGTTGAAGCCCATGATGACGGCGTTCGAGGCGTGCGCCAGATGCACGTCCGCCTCGGAGATCCCGCCCACCGTGGCCTGCAGAATCTTGATCTGCACTTCCGGGTGATGCAGCTTGGTGAGCTCTTTGCGAATTGCTTCGATCGAGCCGCGGGTATCGGCGCGGAGGATCAAATTGAGCGTCTGCACTTCGTGCTTGCTCAAGCGATCCGCCAGGTTTTCCAGCGTGACGTGCTCGACGGTGCCGGCGCCCAACGCCTGCTGGCGCTGATGTTCGCCACGTCGCGTCGCGATCTCGCGGGCTTGGGCGATTTCGTCCAGCGCGTAGAAGTGATCGCCGGCGTCGGGGGGCATATCGAGCCCGGTCACGTTCACCGGCGTCGACGGCCCGGCCGATTCGTAGGTCTTGCGCGGATCGAGCGTGTCGTACATCGCTTTGACGCGCCCCGAAGCGGCGCCGCAAACCACGACGTCGCCAACCTTGAGCGTGCCTTTTTGCACCATGAATTTGGCGACCACGCCGCGATCTTCGCTCTGCTCGGCTTCGATGCAGGTGCCGAAGGCCGCGCGATCGGGATTCGCCTTGTATTCATGCAGTTCGGCGACGGTGAGCAGGGTTTCCAGCAATTCATCGATGCCGGTGCCCTTGATAGCGCTGGTTTTCACCACTTCCGTGTCGCCGCCCCAGGCCGTCGGCAACAGATCGTTCGTCGCCAACTGCTGGAAGATTTTGTTTTCGTCGTAGCTCGGCAGGTCGACCTTGTTAAGCGCCACGACGATCGGCACGCCAGCCGCGCGGGCGTGGCTGATGGCTTCTTCGGTCTGCGGCATAACGCCGTCGTCGGCCGCGACAACCAACACCGCGATGTCGGTTACTTGCGCACCGCGCGCCCGCATTTCCGTAAAGGCCTCGTGGCCCGGCGTATCGACGAAGGCGATGGAACGCCCGTCCTTGTCGATCCGGTAGGCGCGAATGTGCTGCGTGATGCCGCCGCTTTCGCCGCTGACCACGTTGATGCCGATGATCTTGTCCAGCAGCGAAGTCTTGCCGTGGTCGACGTGTCCCAGGAAGGTGACGATCGGCGGCCGTAGCACTAAGCCCTCTTCGGACTCTTCCTGCTCCAGTTGCTCGACGAGTTGTTGTTCCTGATCGACGGGTCGCTTGAAATCGACCTCGACGCCCATCTCCACAGCCAGCAATTCAGCCAACTCGGTTTCGAGCGAGCTGTTGATCGTGGCCATCGAACCGAGTTTCAACAGTTGACCGAGTACGCGGTTAGCGGGCACGCCCACGGCTTCGGAAAACGAACGGACCGTGCAAGGAAGTTCGACCACGACGTTGCTCTTTCGCGGTGCGGCCGTGTTAGCCCCGGTGCGGCGAATCGTCGCCGAGCGATGGCGCCCGTCATCATCTTCCGGCCGGCGTCGGCGAGACGAGACCCGTTTGCGACTCAGCGTGCGCTGGTCGCGCCCGGCGTCGGCTCCTCCCTCGACGGGAGCTCCCGGCACACCCGGCTTGCCTCCGCCGCGTTTGTTTCGATCGCGTCCGCCGAGCGTCAACGGCGGACGACTTCCCGCGCCAGCGGCCGCGGGACGTCCCGCCGTGTCATCGCGAGCGCCCTCCTTGCCCCGTGCCGCAGTGCTCTTGCGCTTCTCTTCGTGTTTCTTGACCAGCTCTTCGAGCGGCTTCGTGCCGCCCTTTTGACGGGCGCGAATCGCGTCGAGCGGCAGCTTGATATCCGGCTTTTGCGGTTCCGGTTCGTTCGACTTGGTGACCGGCGGCGGCGCGGCGGCCGGCATGCGTCCCAAACGGACCGCTGGCGCGGAACGCTCTTGATCCGCCGGCCGGTTGCCTTCCCCGCCGGACTTCTTGTCGCCATTGGATTTTTCCCGCTCGCGGCGAGGAACCATCAGCGGCGGACGGCCAGTGCCCGTCGGGGGAATATAGCTTTCGCGGCTCACCGGTGGTTGTTCGGCGGAGGCGGCAGGGCGCGTGAGCGCCGCGGGGCGCACCGGAACTCCTGGTCGCGCCAACGACGGCGTCTTGACGGCAGGGGGGGCCGGGGCTGCAGGAGCAGCCGGCGGGGGCGCGGCCGCAGCGACGGCGGCCGTCGAAGCGCTGGATGGCGGCGTGGGAATCTCGTGAATCGGCCCGCTCGCGGTCGGGGCCAATTTCGGCGGAGCGGGACGGCTCGCGC
>JALHLM010000425.1 GCA_022844585.1 Pirellulales bacterium
ACGAAAAATCCCCCACCGCCCAGGCCGCAGCTACCCACGCCAAGCCCTCGCCAAACGCAACAAATCCACCAACGGCCACAGACCCGCGGCGAAAAAAGGGATAAAGTAAGTGCCATTGCGCTCACGCTTCCGGCTCTATGAGTTCGCGTAACGATCGCGCCGTCCGTGCCGATTGCGGCGAGCTTGCCGCCGAGCGCCCTTTGCCGGGGCGGGTTGTGGGGTATCATCAACGGGACGTTGTCTCGTTACTCAAGGTAGGAATTGTCATGAAGAAAGCGTTCCTCTTACTCGTTTGCGGCTGCCTGATCGCGACCACGGCATCCGCACAAGAAACGGTCCCTCCCCCCAGGGAACAGGCGCCGCCGCCGGCTTCGGCCAATCAGCAGGCGTTGGAGAAGAAGGGGAGCTATTGCGCAGGCCTCCGACAAGGCCGCGAGCTCAAGAAGCAAGGGCTGCCCTTGAACGCGCAGGAATTCGCGCGTGGCCTGGTGGATGGTCTGACAGCGGCGGATGTCAAGCTCACCGACCAGGAACTCGCCGCCACGTTGGAAGAGTTCGGCCGGCTGATCGAAAAGATGCAGGTCGAGCGACACCAGAAGATGGTGGAATCAAACAAGAAAGACGGCGCGGCGTTCCTGGCGGCCAACAAGGCCAAGGAAGGCGTCAAGACTTTGCCGAGCGGCTTGCAATACAAAGTGCTCAAGGCCGGTAAGGGTCCTTCGCCGAAATCCGATAGCACGGTCACCACTCACTATCGCGGCACGTTGCTGGACGGCACCGTGTTCGATTCGTCCTACGATCGCGGCGAGCCGATCGAGTTCCAAGTCGACGGCGTGATCGCCGGGTGGACCGAAGCGCTGCAGTTGATGAAGGCCGGCGACAAGTGGCAGTTGTTCATCCCGAGCGAGCTGGCCTACGGTGCGGAAGGCGCCGGCGCGGACATCGGTCCCAACGCCGTGCTGGTCTTCGAAATCGAACTGCTGTCGTTCAAATAGTCGACACGGCCGAAAAACTTGATTTGTCAATCACTGAGAAGGGAAGCCGGTGGCAACCCTTCTCTTTTTTTGCATTGAGGGCGGAAACATGCGCAGACTGACGATGACCAAGTGTTGCTCTGGGTTGGTAATGACGCTGGCCATGTGCGGCGCAGCCGTCGCGCAGGAAGCCACGGAAGCAGCGAAGCCGGCGGAGGCCAAGACGCACCAGGTCAAACGCGGCCTGTTTCAGATCGAGATCGCCCTCGACGGCGTCCTCGAAGCGAAGCAGATGACGCCGATCGTCGTGCGTCCCAAGTCCTGGAAGGAAATGACGGTCGTCAGCGCCGTGGCGCATGGAGAGAGAGTGACCAAGGGGCAGACGCTGGTCACGCTCGACCTGAGCGACTTGGATCGCGCCCTCGCCGATCAAACGCAGGCCCTGGAATTGGCCAAGTTGAAGCTCGCGCAGGCGGAGGAGGAGTACAAGCTCTTGGAGCGCTCCGCGCCGCTCGATATGGAGCAAGTCGAACGGGCGAAGAAAATCTTCGATGAGGACTTACAACTGTTTTTCACGGAGGATCTGGAGCAATCCCGCCAGATCGCCGAGTACTCGCTCAAGCAATCGAAGTCGTCGCTGGAGAACGAGCAGGAAGAACTGAAGCAACTGGAAAAGATGTACGCGGCCGACGATCTCACGGAAGAGACCGAGGAGATCGTCCTCAAACGCCAGCGTGAAGCGACCGAGCGGGCGAAGTTCTATGTCACGATGGCCGAACGGGAATACGAGCGCACGCTCAAGTATGATCTGCCCCGACAGGAACAAAGCCGCAAGCTGAGCGCCGAGTTGGCCGCGATCAACTACACGCGCTCGAAGTTGACGTTGCCGGTCGCTCTGAAGCAAGCGAGCTTGGAGTTGCGGACGCAGCAAGTCGCGCTGGAAAAGAGTGAGAAGGCGCTGGCGGATCTGCAAGCGGATCGAAAGCTCTTGGAGATCGTCGCGCCGAGCGACGGCGTGGTTTACTACGGTAAATGCACCGCGGGCCAATGGACGGCCGCTGCGACAGTGGCCGAACGCTTGCAAGCCGGCGGGAATCTCGCCCCCAACGATGTGTTCATGACGATCGTCGCGCCGGGCGGACTGTGGTTACGCGGTGCCGCGGAAGAGAAGGATTTGTCGATGCTCCGCGTCGGCTTGGCGGGAACCGTAACGCCGACGGCTTTGCCGGACGCCCGGTTGCCGGCGCAGTTGGCCGAGATTTCGGCGATTCCGATCGCTTCCGGCAAGTTCGACGCGAAGTTTGACCTCACGACCGGCGATCACGCGGAACGCCTCGTCGCCGGCATGAATGCCAAACTGAAACTCGTGGCCTATCGCAACGAAAGCGCGGTCCTGGTGCCGACCGCCGCCGTGTTCAGCGACGAAGCGACGCCCGACGAGCAATATGTGCTGATCCAAACCGAGCCCGGGAAGCATGAAAAACGCCCGGTCGAAATCGGTCACAAGAACGACAAACAAGCCGAAATCAAATCCGGCCTCACCGGCGACGAAACGATCCTGGCGGAGAAACCGGCTGAGTAGCCAAGTCGTTGCCGTGGATTTCACCACGGAGACACGGAGGCACGGAGGCACGGAGTGGAAGCAGGGGTGAATGCAGTTTGAACCGCAGAGGCGCTGAGACGCGGAGGGATGAGAAGTGTGAGAATTGGATTTGCATTCGAAGGCGACCTACTGACTACTCCACCTTCTACCTACTCTCCCTCACTGAATACCTCAAACTTTTCTCCCTCCTCTCCGTGCCTCCGTGTCTCCGTGGTGAATCCTTGGAACCAGCGACTGACTGCCCAAACCGGACTATGACGGGAAATCACCTTATGCGACGCACTTGCATCATGCTTTTCCTGGTCGCGAGTATCTCGTCAGCGCGGGCGGAGGCGCCGGCGGAGTTGTTGGAGACGCCGAAGCTTCCGGTCATTGCCGCGCCGGCTTCCGAAGAATTGGACGGCGCGCTTGATCGCGGCATTGCCTACCTGCTTGGTAAACAAAACGCTGATGGCTCTTGGGGTTCCGCGCGGCGCACGAAAGGACTCAATATCTACGCCCCGGTGCCTGGCGCGCATCAGGCGTTTCGCGCGGCGGTGACTTCGCTCTGCTTGTCGGCGTTGTGCGAGGCCGAGCGTTTTGCGGACCGCAAGGATGAGCGGATTACGCAGTCGATTGATCGTGGCCAGGTTTGGCTGTTCGAACATTTGCCGCACGTACGGCGCGCGACGCCCGATGCGATCTACAACGTCTGGACGCACGGCTATAGTCTCACGGCGCTCGTGTATCTCGCGGAACGCAAGCCGGACGACGCGGCGTTGCAGGCCAAAGTTCGCGAATTGATCGCTCAACAATTGGATTTGCTCGGGCGCTACGAGACCGTCGACGGCGGCTGGGGCTACTACGACTTCGAGGTCGGCGCAAAGCGCCCTACCTGCGATTCGACCAGCTTCGTCTCCGGCGCGATTCTGACCGCGATGCACGACCTTAAGCGGCTCGACATCGAACCGCCCGCGCCGCTCGTGAAGCGGGCGATGGATTCGCTGCACCGTCAGCGGCGGCCGGATTTCGCCTACCTGTATGGGGAACAATTCCAGTTTCGCACCGGCGTCGATATTAATGATCCGGGCGGCAGCCTGGGGCGCTCGCAGTGCTGCAATATCGCCATGCGGCTCTGGGGAGACGAAACGGTCACCGATCCGATCATGCGGGCGTGGCTCGATCGCCTGTTCGCCCGCAACGGCTGGCTCAGCATCGGGCGCAAGCGCCCGGTGCCGCACGAATCGTGGTTTCTGGTGGCCGGATACTTTTATTACTTCGGCCACTACTATGCGGCGCTTTGCGTCGAGGCCCTGCCCGCTGCGGAGCGCCCGGAATACCAGGCGCATCTCGCCCGGACGTTGCTCGACTTGCAGGAAAAGGACGGCTCGTGGTGGGACTACCCGTTCTATGATTACCACCAACCGTACGGCACCGCCTTCGCGCTGATGTCGCTCTACCGCTGCCGCGCCGCGAAATAGCGTAGTGCACTGACTGACTTCCCTTAAATGTCAGGCCATTCTGATTCGAAATGCGGCGTTTTCGCTGGGAATCGGCAGGGCGTGTATGACAAATAAGCGAAGTCAGTGCAGTAGGTCAGGCACCGCTGACAAAATCATCGAGCACGAAAAGTGCTCACCGTTGCCACGTCCCAATGTGAGCCAAGGACGTGCCTGACATTGGGCAACGCGCCCATCACGTCAGGCACATCCTGGGCCACGATCAAGGACTCCGGCTACACACAATGCGCGCCACGGTTTCAACATCGACCGCGGTGCCTGACCTACGGCGGATGCCAATCTATTTGTTCACGAGCAATTGACCTACTTGTTTGGTCAACTTCGCCTCGTCCGGGAACTCCCCGGTGCGGAGCTTCGAGTAGATCAGGTCGTCGTCGAGTGAGAGCTCGAAACACCCGCCGCTCGAAGGGACCAGTTCGAGCGATTCAATCCGTTGCTTGTACTGCTTGAGCAGCCGGCTCGCCAAACTGACGGCCTGCGGTTCGTAGTTTCACATCGCGCAATAGCGCAGTCGCAGTTTCATCGTTTCGGCCTCCTGGATCGAAGTGCAATCAGTCCGAGTCGCTCACTTCTTACGTGATTTCTTGCCCGGCTTCTTCTTGGCGCTTCCCTTGGCCTTGGACTTCGCCGGCGCCTTCGTCGCGGTTCCCTGCTTCTTCGCCCCCTTGGAGAAGATCGATTCCCAATTCGAGGCGTACTGCTCATTCGAGCCGACGTGCGTGACCGTCATGTATCCGTGTTCCGTGTAGTGCGATGAATTCCAACCACGCCGGGCATCATGCGCGAATCGCCCGTACACGGTCAAGCAGGTCGCATGCCAAAGCGCGCCTTCGTGCGCTTTGTTCTAGGTAACCACGGAAGACACGAAATGCACGAACAGGACATCGTAACCAGGTTGAAGCTGTGATTACGACGTCAAGGTTGGTCTTCGGGTTGGTTAAACGACTTACTGTCTTAGCCTTGCCAGTCCTCACAAAACTTTCGTGTGTTTCGCGCCTTTCGCGGTTACCTCCGAGCTATGCGGAACACCGGGTTCCTGCTCCGGTCAACGTCGCGTGCTTCGTTGTTTATAATCTCCGTAAGTCGTGGATGCAGAAATCCTTATGGCCAGGTCCCCGTGAACCTGCTTGACCCCGGGTCTGTCCCCGTTTATTGTATTATGCTCCCGGCGAATGTTGCTCCTGCGCTGTATTTGTATTCTTCATCCGAAGGTCGTCTCCCGTGCATCTCAAAAGCCTCAAGGTTTTCTGCGATGTCGTTCGGCTCCGCAGCTTCTCGCGGGCGGCGGAGGAGAACGAGATTTCCCAGAGCGGCGCCAGCCAGGTGGTCAACCAACTGGAGCAGCGGCTGGGCGTGCGGCTGATTGACCGGTCGAAGC
>JALHLM010000426.1 GCA_022844585.1 Pirellulales bacterium
AGCACCGACATCGCGGTGCTGTCTATCGCGGCCTGATCGTCGAAGGCGTGTGACCGCCTTACGCAGTCCAGATCGGATCACACTTGCATTGATTTCCCAGTCAAAATGCGTCGCAACCCGGCAATGAAAAGTTCAATTGGCTGTCCTGTCACCCCGACCAAAAGGTTGAATGGCTCATTGCATCCAGTTGCGATGAGCCGTTGCTCGTTTGGGGGCCACGCTTTGCGTACATTTGCTGTCGGAGCTGGCAAGTTCAAAACGCAAACCATCTTGAGCCCGCCCCGACGCCTCACGGCTATAAATCGCGTCGCCGCATCAAGTTAGTGCGTTCAGATCTCGACAACACTCTCACCTTCGCGCTCTCTCACGTGCGAGAAACTCACCAAGGAAGAAGCCGCCTCGATCCTTTCCCTCTGCAAATGGCTTCCCATTTGACAGTCATTTAGTTGCACATACAATTAACTGAGGGGTGTGAAGTGGGAGCCGAGCAAATGCACGCGATGATTGACAAGATCGCCAGCGAGTGCGTTGCCGTCCGGCTGCGCATGCTGAATCGCGTCATCACCAACATCTATGACGACGCCCTGCGGTCGCTCGACCTGAAAGTGAGCCAGATGAACATTCTGGTCGCCGCTGCCAAGCTGGGAACGGCTCGCCCCAGCGAAGTTTGCGAACATCTCCATCTCGACGTTTCGACCCTCAGCCGTAATGTCGAACGCATGAAGGCGCGTGGCTGGCTGGAAGTTGTGCCCGACGAGGATGGTCGCTCGCAGCCTTTTCGCCTGACACCGCAAGGACGCAAACTACTGGAGAAGGCGGTTCCGGCCTGGACGGCGGCGCAACAACAGGTCAAGAAGGTTCTTGGCGACGGCTTCGTGGAGCAGTTGAACCAAGCCATGAAACGAGTCAGCAAAGCAGCCGCCGCAAGGTGACTTTTCTTACCCATATAGTTGTATATACAACAAGGAGCGGCCATGAAGCTCGAAGATCACCCGACCGTGCGGCGGATTCGCCTCAAGACCGCACCTTCCGTTCCGTCGACGACGGAGTCGCTGGATGCAGGATGGCTGAAGCAACTGGTCCTCGATGCTGGCGCTGATGATGTGGGATTTGTCGAGATCGGCCGACCCTCTTTGGATGACCAGCGGGACGACATCTTGAAGGCGTTTCCCCACACGAAGACGCTGATCAGCTTCGTGGTTCGCATGAATCGAGAGGCCATTCGGACACCGGCTCGCTCCGTTTCCAACACCGAGTTCCACCACTGCGGGGATGAGGTCAATGACATTGCCCGGAGCGTGGTTCAGACTCTGGAAGACCGGGGAATTCGAGCCATGAACCCCGCGATGGGTTTTCCGATGGAGATGGACCGGTTTCCCGGCAAGGTCTGGGTCGTGTCCCACAAGCCGGTCGCGGTGGCGGCAGGGCTAGGAATGATGGGCATTCACCGCAACGTGATCCATGAGAAATTCGGCAATTTCATCCTGCTGGGAACCATCTTGCTGGACGCCGAAGTTTCAGAAACCAGCCAGCCGATCAACTACAACCCCTGTCTGGAATGCAAACTGTGCGTGGCCGCATGTCCGGTGGGGGCGATCTCGTCGGAAGGGGAACTTAACTTCTCGGCTTGCTACACCCATAACTACCGGGAGTTCATGGGAGGCTTCACCGATTGGGTCGAGCAGGTGGCCGACAGCAAGCATGCCCGCGACTACCGCAGTCGGGTCAGCGATGCCGAGTCGGCTTCGATGTGGCAGAGTCTGTCCTTCGGGGCGAACTACAAAGCAGCGTACTGCCTGGCGGTCTGCCCAGCGGGAGAAGATGTCATCGGACCGTTCCTCACCGATCGGAAGGCACATCTCAAAGAAATTGTGCGGCCGCTTCAAGAGAAGGAGGAGACGATTTACGTCACCAAGAACTCCGACGCCGAGGATCATGTCGCCAAACGGTTTCCCCACAAAAAGATCAAGCACGTGGGCAACACCTTGCGGCCGAGCACCATTGAGGTTTTCCTGAGAGGAATGCCAAACGTCTTTCAGCCCGGCAAGTCGACAGGATTGAACGCCACGTTCCACTTCACCTTCACCGGCCAGGAGCAACGGCAGGCAACGGTCGTGATTCAGGACCAGAAGCTCAGCGTGAAAGAGGGGCATGTCGGCCAGCCCGATCTGCATGTGACCGCGGACTCGCAAACCTGGATCGCCTATCTACGGAAGGAAAAAAACGTGGTGTGGGCACTGCTGCAGCGGAAGATCCGGCTCAATGGCCCACTCAAATTGCTGGTGGCGTTCGGAAGGTGTTTTCCGCAGTGACGTTATTGAATCTGTAATTCAATTTGCCGCCTTGATCCCGTTTCCCACTCTCGGGTGCCCGACAGAAAAAGTTCAATCACCGTCCTGTTCTCCCGACTTTTCTTCTCACGTCGCTGTTTAACAGTCCAACTCGTCACAACTTCTTCCGCCGCAAAAACTTGACGAGTTCAAATCCCGTTGTCTTTCAAGGCGAACCTGGCCGGAATATTCTCGGGACGACTTGTCGATTTCCGGACCTGCCAGTCGACTAGAAAGTGAAGGCCGGGAATTCGGCCCAACCCGAAGACCGGCGCTCAGATCGTTTCCAATTTCGTTTCTGAGGATCGTCGGCCCAAGCTATTCGGAAGAACCCGGGATGGAGATTTTGCATCATGGCCAAGCTCATCTATGGCATGAACCAGTCCTTGGATGGCTACGTCGACCATCTGAAATTTAGCCCTGGCCCGGCGCTCTTTCGTCACTGGATAGAGCACGTCCGCGACCTGACCGGCAGTGTGTATGGCCGCCGCATGTACGAGATCATGCGCTATTGGGATGAAGACGATCCTGAGTGGGACGCGGAGCGACGCGACTTCGCGGCGGCGTGGCGGAGGCTGCCGAAATGGGTCGTGTCGCGCTCGTGGAAGTCCGTCGGACCCAACGCCACACTTGTCGAGGATGACCTTGAGGCGGTGGTCCGTGGGCTGAAGGCTCAACTTGCTGGGGAGATTACCGTCTCCGGACCCGACCTCGCGCAAAGTCTGACCAACCTTGGTCTCATCGATGAGTATCGACTCTACCTCCACCCCGTCGTGCTGGGTCGCGGCAAGCCATTCTTTGCCGGACCTCGGCCGCCGCTCCGCCTTGTGACCAGCGAACTCTTTGGCGAGGACGTGATTCGGTTGACGTACGTTCCCGCTTAATCGCTACTCGCCCGTCGGATTGCGCCGGCGTGACTGGTCCGCCAAGATTGGCGCTGCCCGTCAAATCGGCCGATTGTGAGGCCATCCTACCCCATGCAATTCCTCGGCGGGGCCGAACACGCTCTGGAAACTATTTGTTCCACATGGAGCCACTCAGATATTCTATTCTTCAAGCGCGAACTGGGGCCCCACGGTTGTCTCGAATCGAACTCGATTGGTTAACGGGTATATGAGAGAGCACGAACAAGCAGTACTTGATCGCGTCAATGCTGAGAACTGGGCTGAGCTATATCGGTGTCGATGGTCCGCTCCTGATGCGGAACGTGTCGTCCCGCAATTGCTGGTACTGCTACGAAGTGATGATCCACAGGTCATTGATGAGACTTTGCGTGCCCTTTTTCGTATCGGGAGGACTGCGGTATCGGCTGCCGAGCCCGTGGCAAGGCTTACACAATCGGGCCTCCCGATCACGAAGCAACTGGCAGTTTTGACCCTTGGTCAAATCGCGCATACTGTCCCTGAGCTATGCGTTGAACCGCTCGCCATGGTATTGACCGACTCGTTGTGTTGTCGCAACGCACTGCGGGTGCTGTCGTTTATCGGGCCAAAGGCAGAATCCGCACTGGATCGTGTATTGCCGTTGTTCAAAAACAATGACGCGAAGGTTCGAAAGGCCGCCGTAGTAACCGCCGCGTCGATTAATTTTGACCACCCCGACGTGATGGAGATTCTCCATCTGGCATCCAAAGACCGCAGCAAAATCGTGCGCGAGGCAGCGCTCAAGCTCCTACGGAGCCGAGAATACGTCGATGATGCGCCACCGCAGTCTGAGTGCACCGACACCAAGTAGAAAAAGCTGAAACGACCTCCAGTCACCCCGATTACTCATGACAAATTGACGAGTTCCGTCATCGACGCGCCTGCGGCTGTAGAAACACAAGTTCGGTCGCGGGAGGCTTAGGGAGCGCAATGGCCAAGTTCCGACTCGTCACAGACATCGCCGCGCCGATCGACGTGTGCTTCGATTTGGCGCGCGACATCGACTTCCACACCCGCTCGTTGGAGGGCGGGCGTCACATTGGTCGCCTCGGCCGATGTGACCGGAAGCAAGTCGGCCGCCGGCACGAACTGGCAATTCGAATGCAGTTGTGCCGATTGTTGCGGAATTCGTGGCCGAGCATAAACTCAGGCCGACCCGGCGAGCGACGGTGGAAATTGATGCTATTCGGACGTACTGTACAATGTCGGCAATCGAATCGATTTGGTCGTGGCAACCCGCGCATTCCCGGCAGGCCGAAGTGCTGGGAGAGAGACGGCTATCGGAATACCGATCCTAACTGCTTCGAATCGGAGAGGGTCGTGACTCCCGAGCGATCCGATAACATCGCCGCGTTGCCACGCGGCAGCGTCATCAATTCCGCTGCGTATTGCAACGGCGTGCGGGTGGCGATTGTACCCATTCCCGATTTAGGGGACGCCTGGCGTCACTCAGATCGCTTTTTCTGGGTCGGGCTCTACGAACCGTCGGAGCCGCTCTTAGCGCATATTCAACAAGCGTTTGGTCTACACGAGTTGGCGATCGAAGACGCTCATCAAGCGCATCAACGTCCCAAACTGGAAATCTACGACAATTCCATGTTTGTCGTCATGCGCACCGCGCGGCTCTGTGAAGGCGGCGAACGGCGCATTGAATTCGGGGAAACGCACGTGTTCGCAGGCCCCCGGTATGTCGTGACGGTGCGGCACGGATCGATGAAATCGCATGTCGGCCTGCGCGCGCGCTGCGAAGCCTCTCCCCAACTGTTAGCCAAGGGAGAGGGCTTTGTGCTCCATGCGCTGATGGACTTTATCGTCGATCAGTATTTTCCGATCCTCGACGCACTCCAAACAGAATTGGATGATTTGGAAGAGCAGATTTTCAGCGGCACCTTTGTGAGGAGCGTCACGGCCAGGCTGTATCACGTACGGCGCGATTTGCTGGCGTTGAAACAAGCCGTCACGCCGTTGATCGACGTTTCGGCCCGACTATCCCGAAGCTCGGATTTGGTTCCTCCGGACACGCGACCGTATTTCCAAGACGTGCATGATCACGTCGTGCGCATTGTCGATCTGATTAACAACTTGGAGCAACTGTCCCAAATCGCGCTGGAAGCCAAGTTCGCGCTGATTTCCGTCGCGCAGAACGACGACACAAAGCGGCTGGCCGCGTGGGCCGCCATCATA
>JALHLM010000427.1 GCA_022844585.1 Pirellulales bacterium
CTTCTCCTGGGCATCGGCGCCCGAAATACGAGCTACGACTGACCACTAGGGCAGGGGTTCAGCACACGCGAGTCCTGGGCGAAGTGAGCATTTTTTTGCCCATGCGCGCTCTTTACTGGTATCGGCGTCGCTTGGAGAGTTAGTGGGGGTCGTAGCGCCCGTCGCAGAACCCTCAGTTTTTCCGCTCAGGTGACGAACCACCTTCTCCAAGGAGCTTAACATGCGGTACCGAGTCATGGTCACGGGATTTGCAATCTTCGCTCTGCTGGCTCTTGCCTGCCGATCGGAAGCCGCGAATATCAAGGTTCAGCCGGTCCTGCGGCATTTGCTGCTGAGCGACCAAACGCCGCTTGCCCCCGGTTCCATCGTGGCGTCGACGCCGGAACGGATTCGCATTGTCGACGGGACCGGACCCCTGCTGGCGACCGTCGATTACTTCGTGAGCATCTCCGCCCTGGCCGGGACGTCGCAGGAAATCGGCTTCGGCAACGTCGTGTTCGATATTCTGCCCTCGAATCTCGCGGTCGACCCATTGATCGGCGGTTGGTCCCCGGACACGACGCTGGTGGACACCAACGGCGAGGAGTTTGGCGGCGAGGAGCCGATCTGGTCCGACAATGGCGACTTTGGCCGCGATGGCTTGGATTTGAAATCGATTATCGTGGGTCTCTCGCCGAGCGGATTCGGCGCCCAGGGCGTCGATCCACGCCGCACGCTGGCCCAAGAATCCCCCGTCTTCACCGGCTCGACGACGCTGACTTGGGATCCGGCCACCGGCAGTCCCGCGAATCTGCTGGTCGACGTCGAGGCGTTCAGCACTTACACGTCGAATCTCCTTCTCCGCGAGCGCTTCTTCGGCCAGAAACTGGGCGGCAGCCTGCTGCTCGACGTGGGACCGGGACAGTCGGGCGATACGGACGCCGATGGCGACGTGGACATCAACGACCTGAACAACGTCCGCAACAACTTCGACGTCACCGGCGAGAACGTTCCGGGCGACACCGCGCCGTTCGACGGACTCGTGGATACGGAAGACTTGAATCGCGTCCGCAACAATTTCGGCGAATCGATCTTCGCCGCCGGAGGGCTGACCGCCGTGCCTGAGCCCACGACCGCGAGTTTGGCCGTACTCGGGTTTCTCGTGCTGGCTGGCTATCGCCGTGGCCGTCGCTAGAATGGTTTGCGACGTGGCGGCGAGCCAGACGGCTGGCTCGCCGCCATCGTCCGCGAGATCAAATCCTGGCTTGTCATGGCGTCGTTGATGACCGATCTGGACCAGAAGTCATTCGACGCCTTGGAGCGGTATCGTCCGCTCCTCAGCCTCTTGGTGAGAACCAAGGTCGACCGCAAGTTGGTCAGCAAGGTCGATCTTTCCGGCATCGTGCAACAGACGCTGTTGGAGGCCTTCCAATCTCTCAGCAAACTCCGCGACCGTTCGGAGCAGGAGATTTTGGGTTGGCTGCGCAGGTCGCTGGCGAATAATCTAATTGACGAAGTGCGCCGCGTGCATGCCTGGGGGCGCAATCCGCACGCCGAAGTGTCGATTGAAGCCGCGTTGGCCGATTCCTCGGCGCACTTCGAACAATTCCTGACCAATAGCGACCTCTGCCCCGCCCAGCGCTGTCAGGAATTGGAGCAACACATGCGTCTGGCGAAATGCCTCTTGCAACTCCCGGAACGCCAACGTCTGGCGGTCGAATTGCATCGGTTACAATGCCTTTCGCTCGAGGAGACGGCCGGCGAATTAAAGCTAACCAAGGCCGCGGTCGCCGGCCTGCTCCGCCGCGGCATGCGCCAACTCCGCGAGTTGATGGAATCATGATGGCCGGCACGCCCTGGGAACCGGACGTTTGCGCCCGGTTCTGCGTGCGGTAGACTCAGCGGCGGAAACGCCGCGGAAGGCCATCGCCCCCTATGGAACACGCCCCGCCGCCCTCCCGCTCCAAGACGCACCGCGCCCTCGGGCGGCTCGCCGCCGTCGCCGTGTACTGGATCCTGGTAGCCGCCGCGCTCCTGCGCGTGGTCGACGACTGGCAAGCCTGTTTCATGCTGCTGCTGGGGGCCACGATCGGCCTGATGGTGGAACGCCAACTCGACGGGCGCGGGTACGCGGGCTGCGCGGTCGGCGCAGCGCTTGGCGCGGCGCTGGGCGACGCGAATTTCTCCTTCAGCATGTTGGATCAGGTCGCCCAATGGCACCGCGGCTGGTCCGCCGCCGCCGCGGGCGCCTGCGGCGCCTTGCTGAGCCTTCCCTACGCGTGGCTGTGGCGGCGGCTCGATCCGCATTGGGGCCGCGTCATGGCGGCCAAGGCGCAGCGCGGGCTGGAGAAGGGTTACGCCGACTCGGCGCTGGCGCAATACACCTATGCGATCGAGTCCCAGCCCCACGAGCCCACGCATTTCAATAATCGCGGTCTCGCCTTGCTGCGCTTGGGGCGGCTCGCCGAGGCGCTCAGCGATTTCACCGCGGCGCTCCGCCTCCAACCACGGCTGGCGGCGGCGCTGTGCAATCGCGCCCTGTGCTTCGTCCAGATGGGCGAAGTCGCTCGCGCTTTGGACGACCTGCAAGCCGCGCTCGAACTCGAGCCGCACAGCGCCACGATTCACTTGCAGCGGGGCGTGGCCCGCGTTCACTCCGGCGACGAACGGCAGGCGATCGAAGCGTTCAGCCAGGCCATCGCGCTCGATCCGGGCCTCGCGCAGGCATATTACGAGCGGGCGGCGGCGCTCGGACGCCAAAAACAGTTCGCCGCCGCGATCGAAGACCTGAATCGCGCCGTCTGGATTTCGCCGGAGTTCGCCGGGGCGTTCCATCTGCGCGGAGAGGTTCACTCCCAGCAGCGCAACTACACAGCGGCGATTCAGGATTTTTCCACGGCCATCCGGCTTGCCCCGAAAATGGCCGAATTCTATCGCAGCCGCGCCGCGGCGTATGAGGCGGCCAGCTACTTCGCCGAGTCCCGCGAAGATCAGGCGCGCGCCGCGCAACTAGACCCGGTTGCGTAACACGCACCGTCGCGCGCCGTCGAGGTGGTAGATTTGCACGGCCTGACGCCGGGGTAAGGTGAATCGCCTCCGGCGTGGTTGCGAACATGCGCGCCGAAGCATTGTCTCAGTTCAGTTCGAAGGGTCGGCCACGACCGCTGACATCAACGACTCGATCGCGCCTAACAGGGGCGGAGTTCAGCCAGCCCTGCGGCAGGGTCAGTTAGAACAGGGCCGGTGGTCAACGGCGCCGGCGGGCGCGCTCCGCCAAGCAGTAAGGCGACGATGTAGCCGGGAACCCGCTTGAGCAACTTCATGCAGACGATGATTACGATGAGCGCCGCCACCGCCGGCAGCGTCGAGTACGGAGAGATGCTATGAAAGTTGTGCGCGATGGCCTCCATCCGCCCCAAGAACTCGCCCGGCACGTGGTCGATTCTCAGGCCGAAAAAGTCCTTGATTTGCGTGCTGGCAATGAGAACGGCGATGCCGTTCGTGAATCCGACGACGACCGGACGGGTACCATTTCTGGGCGGCCATCACTTCGGCAGCAGGTCGTCTTCCTCTTCGCCGGCCAGTTTGATTGGCGGTAAGTCCGGTACGGCGGGGCGGGCGGGGACCGCGTGGCGGTCGATGGGAATTGCCGCGGGGGGCGTTACGCCCGAGGCCGGCCGCGCGGCGGCGGATTCCTGGCCGGCGCGAAGTTTGCCGCGGCGGCGCTGTTTCAATTCCTCCATCGCCGCCTCGGCCAGGCGTTCGCTGGGCAGGACGATCGACAACTCGTTGTCGTGGACCACTAGGTCCGGCTCGCGCAGGGCGTCGACGTGATCAGGGCAGGCGAACAGCCGCAGACTGACTTCCTCATCCCAGCTTTTCATCCACAATAGCGCGCCGGCCACCATGTTGATGACGGTGGTCAGAATCAGGAGGGACAGCAAGATCGACCACATGCCGAAGGTGAATGCCACGAACGCCAACAAGAGCACGCCAGCGCTCAACAGCGCGGCGAACCCGGCGATATGGAGCGGGTACTCGAAGGCCCGCACGAGCGTTTCGAAGTGCTCGCCGCGGAGATTGTCGGTCCGTCCGCAGCGCCCGCACTGCTGGGGCAGATCGACATCCCACACGAAGCCGGTACGGCAGTCGCTGTGCGCGTAACGAATCGTCTTGGCGCGGCGGTTGGGCGTGTCGAAAAACGGCAACCAGACCCGCAGATTGCACCAGGCCTGGTAGACTCGGGGGCGCAGAAACGAGAGGCTCCGCTCGCTGGCCGCGGCCGCCGAGCGGCGCAACTTCTCCGCGCGCTCCTGGGCGGCGGAGCCTCGTTGACCGTCAACCGGGGGGACTTCGTGTGCTGGCATCTTCTTCATCGTAAGTCGCCGCCGCTTCCGGGGGAAGTTGCGGATTCCGGGTCGGCGGACGCCCCTCGGAAAACTTTCCGCCGTTCAGATTGCTTAGCTGCGGGTGAAAGTGGAGAATAATAGTCGCGGTCGAGCGAATTACCGTCGGGACGCGGGCCGAAGGGAACTCAGGCGGCAGGAAAACACTCGAGGAGGTCGTGATGAGTTCAGCGTTTCGCTGGAGCGTGGCGATCATGTTGCTGTTGAGTAGCGCCGCAATGCAGGCGGCCACGGTGGGCGACACATCAGGCGGGTCAGATCGCGACCGGATCCTGGCCGAAATAGATGAATTGCTGGCCGCCCAATGGCAGGCGGCTGGCGTTTCGCCGACGGCGCCGGCGTCGGACGCCGAATTTCTTCGCCGGGCGTATCTCGACCTGGCCGGCACCATTCCGACGGCAGCCGAGGCGCGCGTGTTCGACGCCGACGCCGACCCGCAAAAGCGGGCGAAGTTGATCGATCGACTGACGGAAAGCCCCGCCTACGCATCGCACCTGGCGAACGTCTGGCGGCACATGCTGTTGCCGGGGGATATGGACATTCAACAGTTCGGCGGCGTACTCGGTTTCGAGCGTTGGCTCCGCGGACACTTCGCCGAGAACACGCGCTACGACAACGTTGTCGCCGACTTGCTGGTCACGACGGGCGCGGGAAATGAGAATGGACCGGCGCTGTTCTACACGGCGTTGGAACTCAAGCCGGAGGAATTGGCGGCGCGGACGGCGCGGATCTTTCTGGGCGTGCAGATTGAGTGCGCCCAATGCCACGATCACCCGTTCGATAAGTGGAAGCAAACCGATTTCTGGGGCTACGCCGCGTTTTTCGCCCGGCTAAGGCAGGGACCAAGCCAGCGAGTGCTCGCCGCGCAGGTGATCGACACCGACTCCGGGGCGCCGAGCGTGCTGAACAGGTATTGGTTGGACGCCGGGGGCGCCGCCGACTCGTGCCGCGCGCCGACCCATTGTTCTAGTTGCGCCGTGGTCAACCGGGGCGAGCGCGCCGCAAAGAAGCG
>JALHLM010000428.1 GCA_022844585.1 Pirellulales bacterium
GGCGATCATAACGCGCGACATCGTTCTCAATGCGATACGGATTCGAGTAGTCCGCACACATGATGCCGAAATACAAATCGCCGTTCGCGTCGAGCGTCACTGCCGTGGCGTCAACGCCTCCCGAGGCCACATCCGTGGGGGGCCAACCTTGCGATACGATCTGTTCTTCCTCGGCGAGTCCATCGCCATTCGTGTCCTTCAGGAGCGATACTTTTCCATGCGACGAGACGTAGAGACCTTCGTTTGCCCAAGCCATGCCGACTGGCACGCTGAGCGTGTCACGATTCCAATACTCGCGGAACGAATCCTCCAGGCCGTCCCCGTCGCCGTCTTCAAGCAGATAGACACGACCATTGTATCCTAAGGCCGTGAGTTGGCCGGACGGTGAGAATCGAAGATTATTGATATTGGAAAGCTCGACCGGCAGTTCCTCGACGACGAAGCCAGGCGAGAGCATTCGCAAGACTTCGTCCGCGGAGGCTGCATTGGCCCCAACCGTCATGAAAAGGAGCCATGCGAGCGTTCGCGCTGAAATAAGGCTTTCCACCAAAAAACGCATGCGACACCCAGCGAAGGCGGTAACAAAACGCCGCGGAGCGCCGATTCATGATCGACGCCCCGCGCTCGGGGAATGGCGAATCGCAATGCAGAAATCAATCCAAGATCTTCGACAGATCGTCCAGGATTGCTTTCTCGGCTTTCTCGTCGAGACCGTCCTTCGGCAGAACATGATTGACTTTCACGTCCATGCCTTTGTAGAGCATGACGGTCAATTCCGCGTCGGGCGAGATCTGGTAGTCTTCCGGTCCGTTCGGCTGGTCGGCCGGAACCACGAGAGCCACGTTTTCGATCTCGTGTTCCTTGGCGAGCTCCGTGGCCGCGGCCGTTAAAGCGTCGGCGTCCTCGCCCAGGAAATTCACGAAGGCAGCCAATTTCTGGCCGCTGTGATCAGAGAGAGCTTCATCCAGCTTCTTGACCAAACTGGCCAAGTGCCCGTCGGATTTTCGCGCGAAAATCATGACGACCGGGCGTCCACCGTAGAATCAGCGATAGCAGAGCGTGTCGCCGATCTTCACGTTGTCGTTGTCGGCCCCGGCGGCCTTCACGACGTCAAACGGTCCCACGGAATCACCGACCTGAAGACCGCTCTTCAAGTCGTCGGCGTGCGCCACGGCGGCTGCCATGACGATCACCGCCGCCAGGCCGAACCTGGCTGCTGGTCGAAACATGCTGACCTCCTGTACACGAAACTTCACGGCCCGTTCTGAATGAACCGGCGTAAGCCGCGATTATTGCCCCCCGGCTGCTCTGAGGCAATCCTGGGCGGCCTCCACTTGATTACTTAACCAACTAATTGAATAATTAAGCCATGAGCCTGTCCCATCGCCAGTACAAAGACGCCATCTACGAGCAGTTGGCCCGTATCGGTAAGGCGGTTTCCGCGCCGAAGCGAATTGAACTCTTGGAAATCCTGAGCCAAGGTCCAAGAACCGTGGAAGCCCTGGCCAAGCTGGCGGACCTATCGGTAGCCAATGCTTCGCAGCATCTTAAGGCGCTCCGGACGTCCCGGCTCGTCGACGCCGAGAAAAAGGGACTATTCGTCGAATACCGCCTGGCCGACGATTCGGTGGGGCGGTATCTGCTTTCCACGCAGACACTGGCCGATTCGCGGCTGGCCGAGATTCGTCAGCTTACCCGCGATTTTCTCGAAGCACGTGGCGCGCTCGAACCGGTCAATCGGGACGAGCTCATGCGGCGCGTTCGGGAAGGGGAAGTGATCGTGCTCGATGTTCGGCCCAGCGAAGAGTACGCTGCTGGACACATTCCTGGTGCGGTCTCCGTGCCGATCAGCGAGCTCAAGGCTCGCCTCAAGGAATTGCCTAAAGGCAAGGAGATCGTGGCTTATTGCCGCGGCCCGTATTGCGTCATGTCGATCGATGCCGTCGAACTGCTGCGGAAGCGCGGCTATCGCGCCGTGCGCATGGAGCAAGGCGTACTCGACTGGCGCGCCCGCGGCTGGCGCATCGAAGCAGGCACGGGCAAAACGAAACGCTAGTCGCGCCGGCGCTTGCGATGCGATCGAAGGAGCGCTCCCCATGACCGATCTACTGCATCGATTCGCCGCCTCGGAAATCAAGGCGGCTGTCGCCGAACGTTACGGTCAGGTCGCGAATGCTCCGAGTGCGAAGTTCAACTTTCCCGTAGGACGAATGTTCGCCGAAAGCGTCGGCTACGATCCTGTGAAGTTGGATCAGCTTCCGCGCGGCGCGTGGGAATCGTTCACCGGGGCCGGCAACCCTCAGCCATACGTCGCACTGCAACCTGGCGAAACGTTGCTTGACCTCGGTTGCGGCGCAGGGCTTGACCTTTGCCTGTATGCCGAGCGCATCGGCCCATCCGGAAAGTTATATGGACTTGATCTATCGCAACCCATGCTCGACAAGGCGGGCGCAAATCTGCGCGCCGCAGGCATTCGAAATGTTGAATGGCTGCACGCCTCGGCAGACGCAATTCCGCTGCCGGACGACTCGATCGACATCGTGACCGCGAATGGCATCTACAACCTCTCGCCCGACAAGGATGCCGTGATGCGGGAGGTAGCACGCGTTCTCCGGCCCGGCGGACGTACCGTGTTCGCGGAGATCGTACTGGCCGCGGAGTTGCCCGGCGAGGTGCGCCAGGCGATCGACGACTGGTTTCGCTGCATCGGCGGGGCGCTGCTTGAAGAGGACTTTCTTTCTCACCTTCAGGCCAGTGGGCTGGTGCATCCCGAGGTGTTGTGGCTCGGTCGCAACGCCCGCACCGGGCACGAGCTGGCGCGCTGCGCCGTCATTCGCGCCGAAAAATCTGCCTGAAAGTTTGGCCGCGGGCGATACCCGTTTGCGATTCATCTTCAGGGGTACTGCACATCAATTCGAGCTACCACACTCCTATGAATCCCAACAAAGCACTTTGGGAAAAGGGCGACTTTACACGCATCGCGGATAGCATGCGAGAAAGTGGAGAAGCGCTCGTCCACCGCATCGGGATCACAAAGGGCCTCAGGGTTCTGGACCTTGGCTGCGGCGATGGTACGACTGGCAACTCCCGCCGCGAAGCTCGGAGCGGATGTGCTTGGTGTTGATATCGCGAGCAACATCCGTCGATCGAAAGCCAAACGCCTTGAGGCGCTTTTCATGGACCGGCGAGCCGTCGAAACTCAGGATGCGGATTACATCGGTCTTGGTAGGTGAGAGGCGAATCCGCGGACGACGACGCTGGCTCAGCCGCACGTCCGCCTGCTCGGCGCCGAGGCGGCCGTCATCGCCTATTCACGCCTGGCGCAAAAGCTCGACGGCGCCGGCGGCCCCACGGTGACTTTCCGCCAAGTGACCCGCGTCTGGCAGAAGCAAGACGGCCGCTGGAAGCATGTGCATTTTCACCGGTCGGTGGTGTGCGGGGGCGGGGGTGAGGAGTAAAGGTGTAAAGGGGGTGAGGCGTTGGTTGTGGGGGGCTTGGGTTTGGGATTTGATTTGAACTTTGTTGCGTGTTTTGGCGGACCTAGGGAAGGCCTGCTGAGGTGTTGCTATTGGCGAGCTTTGTTGGGGGGCTTCGCTGGGCTTAATTTGCGTTGCGCTTTACTGCTGCTCCGTCTCCTCTCAGCGACGGCCAGGTTGTTTAAGAATTCTGGTAAGATTTTCGGACGGAATTTGGCGCGGCTGTACATTCTATAAGTGTTGCCTAAACACGGCCCACACGTCACCATCTCGACCGCCGCCAAAATGACACATCTTCGATGCTGACCTCGTCGGACAACGAATCGGACGGCCAATTAGCGCGCCGGTTCGCGGAAGGGCGCGACGAAGTGGCGTTCGCGAAATTGGTCGAGCGACGAGGGGCTCTTGTGCAGGGCGTATGCGTGCGAATGCTGCGCCACCGCGAGGACGCGGAAGACGCCTTTCAAGCGGTCTTTTTGGTGCTTGCCAGAAGGGCGCACGCGTTGCGCCACGCGCCATCACTTGCCGGCTGGCTGCACGGCGTGGCGATGCGCGTATGCCTCAACCAGCGCAAGGCCGATCGCCGACGTCAACAACGAATTCAGGAGGTCGCGGGCATGGCACGGGAAGCGGGTAGGCCAGATCGTTTGGAGGAACTGAAGCTCGTGATCGACGAAGAGCTGGCGGCGATCCCGCAGCGATATCGCGAGGTGCTGATTCTGTGCGACCTTGAAGACTGTGCTCGGGATGAAGTCTCGCGGACATTGAGGCTGCCGACCGGCACGGTGTCGAGCCGCTTGGCACGCGGTCGCGAATTGATGCGGCGACGGCTGACGCGGCGAGGACTATCGGTCGCGGCTGGCGGCATGGCCTCGTGTCTCACGAAATGCAGCGAGGCTGCGCTGACCGTCTCGGCCGAGTTGGTTCACACGACGGTTCGCAACGCACGCATCTATCGTTTCGGCACGGCCGCAACCAAAACCGAGTTACGCAACAAGATCGTCTCACTTGCCGAAGGAGTATTACAAGTCATGATCCGCTCTCAATGGAAAACGGCCGTTTGCCTGGTGGCATTGCTCGCGACAACATTGTTCGGCACCGGAGTCGTGCCAACCTTGATCCCGTCACTCCTCAATGCTGCGTCCGCCGACACGATTCTGTACGATAACTTCAACGACGGCGAATTCGCGGATGGAACGCCTGCGAATTGGTTCGCCCACGGAGGGTTTAATCGAGGCACGTTTTCGGCCGCGTCAGGCGACCTCGTCCTAACACCTGAGAGCGCAGGCGACGTGCAGATTCTGTTGCCCGAGGGCATTCGCCCCGGCGACGTATCAATGCGCACTAGAGTTCGCTTTACGGACAACGCCGATGGACCGGTCGACGATGTCGGTTTCTTCGCTCGAATTGCTGGCAGTACAGCCTACGGCGCTGGAATTGACACCAGCGGGCTACTCTACATTTCCTATACGACTCCCAATGCGCCCTTTACGGACTTGTCGAACTTGCCAACCGACTTTCGTACGGACGAGCAGGACCTGTTCTTGCAATTCGACGTCTTCGGAGACAAGCTTAGCTTGTTCGCCTGGCGTCCAGGAGAGGCGAAGCCGACCGAACCACAGGTGCAGGCCACGGACACGCGTTTGCAAGAAGGCGAAGTCGCGATTTTTTCGAACCCACGCACGCTCGATTCCGCAACGTTTCGCTTCGTGCAAATCACCGATGACGCCAGCGAGCCAATCCCGGAGCCCGAAGCAAATATTTTGGCCACCCTGAGCGGCGTATTGGTTCTCGGTGGAATGTTCTTTGGCCGGCGACGCGTCCGCCGGAAAGCGCCGAACTAATCTCAATCCGGCGGCGCGGGTAGCAACAATGCAGCGTC
>JALHLM010000429.1 GCA_022844585.1 Pirellulales bacterium
AGCGATCCCATGGACAGCGGGCTGATCGGCGTGCCGATGAGCGGCGCCACGACCGTGATCGGCCATCTGCGAGCCAAACAGGTCTCCGTGAATCCCAACTTCGCGGCCGTCATCGTGGAAATGCTGCAAAAGGCGGGCGTGCGCCGCGGCGATACCGTGGCGATCGGCGTCTCGGGTTCGTTCCCGGCAACGAACTGCTGCGTGTATGCCGCCGTCGAATCGCTGGAATTGAAGCCGGTGATTATCTCCAGCGCCGCCAGCTCGCAATGGGGCGCGAACTACGATCATTTTCTCTGGCTCGACATGGAACGCGCGCTCCATGAGCGCGGCGTCTTTAAGAATCGTTCGATCGCCGCATCGGTGGGCGGTGTCGAGGACCGCGGACTGGGCATGTCCGAGGCGCAGCTCAAAGTAATTCGCGAAGGGATTCAACGCAACAACCTGGAATTCGTCGACGCGGCGACGTTCGTCGAAGGCGTGGACAAGCGGATGGCGATCTACGACCAGCATGCCGGCGGACGGCCGATCGCGGCCTACATCAACGTCGGCGGCGGCACCATCTCGGTCGGCAAACGCGTTGGCAAGCGATTGTTCGAGCCAGGCCTGAATCTCGATCTACCGCGCCGCCTGGGCGGCGTCGACGGCGTGATGGTCCGCTTCGCCAAAGACGGCGTGCCGGTGATTCATCTCACGCAGATCGTCGACCTCGCCGAGCGTTACGCGCTCAGCACCGACGCCACGCATATTCCCTCGCCGGGCCAGGGCGGCGTATTCGTCGCCGAAGAATACAACCGTTGGCTGGCCGGCGGCGTGCTGTTCTCGGTCCTCGGCTGCCTCTACGCCTTTATCCACTCCGACGTCGGCTTCCGCATCCTCAACGTCGCGCCCAAGCGCGAAGCCATCGGCCAACCGCGCCAAATGGTCTAGCGTTGAAACGAATGCTCTTCTGTAGCCGAGGTCTGTGACCTCGGCGCGTGGGACGTCGGAGAATCCAGAACCAGCGCTATTCCCAGTACACCGAGGTCACAGGCCTCGGCTACAGAAGGAACAACATTGCCGGCTCGTCACACCGCATCCGGTTCCGGATGCACCCACGGTGCGCGATACGGTCGACGCAGGAGCTTGTTCGCTTCCTCGTCGCCGACGACCTGGTGCTTCTCCGCGTCCCAGGTCAGCGTGCGGCCGAGTTGCATCGAGATGTTCGCCAGGATGCAGCTCGCGCTCGAAATATGCCCCTGCTCGATGTCGGCCACGCTCTTGGTGCGCGAGGCGATCGCGGCCAGGAAATCGCGCTGATGCGCGCGATTGGCCGCGGCGGCCAGCGGTTCCAGGTCGCGCTCCGTGCGGTCTTCCGGATACTTGTCCATGTCGACGACCGCCTTGCCGGTCAGCGTGTTGCCATTGCCGCGCGGTTTGAACTCGTATTTCTCGACGCTCGCCTTGAGGGTTCCCTTGTCGCCGTAAAACACCACGGCCCAGGGATATTCCGGATCCGGCGCGTCGCCCCAACTGCGATGCGTCCAGTTTACCACCATGTCGCCATGGTCGAACGTGGCGGTCTGCGTATCGGTGATGTTCGCCTTGCTGTCCTTCTGAACGAGAATGCCCCCCGCCGAGGAAATGCGCGTCGGCCAACCCAGGTCGAGCATCCACCGCGCCGTGTCATACATGTGGACGCACATATCGCCCATGATGCCGTTGCCGTATTCCATAAACGCTCGCCAGGAGCGCGGGTGGGTCAGCTTATTAAACGGCCGCATTGGCGCGGGGCCGGTCCACATTTCGTAGTCGAGGTTGGCCGGCGGGGCGCTATCCGGCGGATTCTCGTTTGCCCGCATGTGGTAGTAACAGCAGACTTCCACTTGTGCGACCTTGCCCAGCCGCCCCTCGCGAATGACGCGATCGCGCGCCTCGACGAGATGGGCCGTGCTGCGGCGCTGCGTGCCGACTTGGACGACCTTCTTGTACTTGCGGGCCGCGGCCACCATCGACTGCCCCTCGATCACGTCCACGCTGATCGGCTTCTGTTGATAGACGTCGCAGCCGGCCTTCACCGCCTCGATCATCGGCAAGGCATGCCAATGGTCGGGCGTGCCCACCAGGCAGATATCGAGTTCCTGCTCGGCCAGCATCTTGCGGTAGTCGCCGTAAAGCAGCGGCTCCTTGCCCGACTTCTGCCGTTCGGCTACCAGCGCCGCCGCTTCCTTCCCCATGATGCTGTCGACGTCGCAGATCGACACCACGTCGACCGGTTCCACCTGAATCAGCCGGAGCAGATCGCACTTGCCGTACCACCCGCAGCCGATCAGGCCGACACGTTTCGGCTTAGCCTGGTGAAAATAGGCGGCATGTGACCGCAACGCCGCGAGCGTGAGTCCGGCGGCGGTCGTCGATTGCAGGAAACGTCGGCGATGCATGGCGTGTTCCTCCGAGTGGGGGCGCAGCGAAAAGTGTTGGGGGCGGCCCCTATCATAACCGGGCGCGCCGACGCCCGGAATCAGCGGCTTTCACAGCTCTTTTGGAGAGGACTCGACCGTTTTTCCGCTGCATGGTAACTTGTAGGCCCCTATAGAGTTGCGTGGGTGCGGACCGGTTGGCGAACTGCTGGCCGCCGTTGAACCCTCGCGTCGGGGTTCGCGTAATCCAAAAGGTACTCACTGGTCGCCAGGCAGGCCGACCATTGTCATTGAAATCGCAAGGAAAACGGCCATGTTGTCTCGTTGGATGCTGGGTGGTGCGCTGACTTTTTCGCTGGCCGGGGCGGCCGTCGCCCAGGATCCCCCCGCCGCGCCTCCCACTTCATCCGGTGCGACGGACAGCTCCGCGCAACCAGCGGCCACGCAACCGACCGTGCCGACTGCGGCGCCGGATCCGGAGTTCCAAAAGCGGTTTGACGAATGGCGCGGCCTGATGCAGCAGATGCGGAAGCTGCAATTGGAATACAAGTCGGTCGAAGAGCCGCGGCGCATCGAAATCGAAAAGGAGTTCAATCAATTCCGCGACCAGGGGGATGAAATGGTCGTGAAGCTGAAGTCGATGGCCGAGACGCGCTACTTGGCCGATCCGCAGAAGCACATCGACTCCGCCCAGTTCATCGCCACCATGGGCATGTATTCGCTGAATCGCGATCAGTACGAAGAAGCCCTGCGGATGTTCCAACTGCTGATCGATACGAACTATCCCAACAAGGGCATCTACAACTACGCCGCCATCGCCGCCTTCATCCTGGGGGACGTCGAGACCGCCGAGAAGTATTTCCCCATCGCCGATGAAGCCGGCGCATTGACCGACGACGGCAAAAACTACCAACTGCGCATGGAACAATACAAAGCCGATTGGGAAGCCGAAAAGGCGATTCGCGAAAAGGAAGCCCAGGCCGACGACCTGCCCCGCGTGAAGCTGACCACGGAGGAAGGGGACATCGTCCTCGAGCTGTTCGAGAACGAAGCGCCGAACACGGTCGCGAACTTTATCAGCCTGGTCGAGAAGGGCTACTACAACGGTACGCCGTTCCATCGCGTGTTGGAGCACTTCATGGCCCAGGGCGGCGATCCCAAGGGAGACGGCTCGGGCGGCCCGGGCTACCGGATTGCTTGCGAGTGCGTCAATCCAAACTTCCGCAAGCATTTCCGTGGCAGCCTGAGCATGGCCAAGCAAGATGCGGTCGATACCGGCGGCTCGCAATTCTTCATCACTTTTGTGCCGACCACGACGCTGGACGGCAAGCACACCGTCTTTGGCCGCGTGATCGAAGGCATGGACGTCGTGGGCCGTATCCAACGCCGCGATCCGGAAAAGGCAAATCCGCCCACGCCCGACAAGATCGTCACCGCCACGGTCGTCCGCAAGCGGCCGCACGAATACAAACCAACGACTTTGCCGGAATGAACGCCGGTCAGGAGCGGGCGATTCGTCCGCTTCCCATCTCAAAGGAGTAGCGCATGAACAGGAAGTTCACTTTCGTTGTCGCCTGCGCGTTGATCTCCCTCGTCGCCTGGTTGGGCCTGAATCCCAGCGCTCCTCAAGCGGCCTATCAAGGGCGCGTCGAAGCCCAACGCTGGGAATACGCGATGGTCTCGATCAACGCCGGCATCCAGGAAATCAACCGCTACGGCGGCGAAGGCTGGGAAATGTGCGGCGTCATGGGCACGAACGCACCGTCCGGCGTCTTATTCTTCAAACGGCCCATTCGATAGCTGGGGCACTCCTGAGGAGTTCACCACGGAGGACACGGAGGGAGAGGTAAGCGGAGAGCGTTTTGAACCGCAGAGGCGCTGAGACGCAGAGGGAAAGGGTTTGAAGTTTTCAGTCTTCAGTGAGTTGGAAAATCGCCTTCACGGAGTACTGAAAACTTGAAACACTCCCATCCTCACCTCTGCGTCTCAGCGCCTCCGCGGTTCAAAACGATCTTAACCTTCTCTCCTCCCCCTCCGTGTTCTCCGTGCCCTCCGTGGTGAAAAACCGATAAGGATTGCGCTTCCCTATACGCGAGGCACTTCGATCGTCCGCATCATTTCCAGCAGCACTTCGTCCACTTTGCGGCCTTCGACTTCCGCTTCCGCGGTGAGGATTACGCGGTGGCGGAGCGCCGGGAGCGCGATCTGCACCACGTCGTCCGGTACGGCGTAGTCGCGTCCAGATAATGCCGCCAACGTCCGCGCGCCTTGCATCAGTGCAATGCCGGCGCGGGGCGAGGCGCCCAGGTGGAACTGCGGCCATTCCCGCGTACGGCGGACGAGCTCGTTGATGTAGTTGACGAGCCGGTCGTCGATCAGCACTTCGCCGCATTGCCGGAGGATTTCCAGGATCTCCTCGGGCGACGTTACCGTTTGCACTTCGTCGTCCAGCCGACGGTTGATGTCGATCTGCCGGCTATGCAGTTTGAGAATCTCCGCTTCTTCCTCCGCCGACGGATACTCCACCTGCAGCTTGAACATAAACCGATCGAGCTGCGCCTCGGGCAGGTTATACGTCCCTTCCGATTCGATCGGATTCTGTGTCGCGAGCACCAGGAACGGCCGCGTCAGCCCGTGGCTCACGCCGTCGACGGTAACCCGGTACTCCTGCATGATCTCCAACAGCGCCGCATGCGTCTTGGCGGGCGAGCGATTGATCTCGTCAGCGAGCAGAAGTTGCGTAAACACCGGCCCGGGGCGGAAGCGGAACTCCTGCATCTTCATATCGAAGATCGGCGCGCCGGTGATATCGGACGGCATCAGGTCCGCGGTGAATTGAATCCGCCCGAACTGGCAACCCAGCGTCTTGCCGAGCACGCGCACGAACAGCGTCTTGCCGAGCCCCGGTACGCTTTCGATGAGTACGTGCC
>JALHLM010000430.1 GCA_022844585.1 Pirellulales bacterium
CTGCTGCCGCAGTTGATGTCGCTCGGCCGTGACGAGGAGGCGGCCCGCTTGCTCAAGGCCTACGCCGAGGAATCGGCCAACTGGGCGTACTCGCGCACGTTGCTGGCGTTTCGACTCAGCGGCCGTTCCGTCGCCGCCGAGCGCGAGCTGCGAGAGGCCATCCGCTGCAACCCCCATCTGCCGCCGCTGTTGGTGGATGACTCGCTGCCGGCGCCCGATCACTATGGTCCCGGCAGCCTGGACGAGGCCATCGTCGCCGCGGAGGAACTACGTCCCGCGTTTCAGACGAGCCCAGGTGCCGTCGACTGGGCCTTATCTATCCACCGACAATGGCAAGCCGATCGGGATAAGAAGCAGCGTGCGTTGCGACAAAAAGCACGCGACACGTCAAAAAAAGCGCAAGCGGAAGTAACGACAAATCTGCCGCCCTTACCGGCAACTCTTGGGAAGTCGAGTCCAATCTGGACAGTTTCGTCTGGCTCTATTTGCCAGCCGAACAAACGAGCTACGGGTTTTACACCGCCAGGTTTGATGGATGACTGGGTGCAGGTCATTCGGCCCAAAAACTTGATTGCCGCATATACGCTGACCAGGCCGCCAGAGTACAGAATGGCCGGCAAAAACGCCTCCACTGGCGTTGGCACCCGCTCATCGTCGTCAACCGTCGCCATCGCAAATCGGTCTGGCGGGACAATTCGCGACGTATTCGCTCCGACTGCTCCCAAGGCAATGAGCGTGGTAATCCCTATCAGCGTTGACATGCGGAATCGGACCATTGCCAAAGTGTAACACGCGGCCGTCCTAGCCTACGACCAGACACCTTCGTCCAGTTCGAGTCAGTTGATCAGCATTAGTAACATGAACGACTGTGGGAAGCGTCTTCGACGCCGATGGATTTCGCGCTTTTGGCTAGAAAACCTGGAAATGGACTGCTCGCGTCGATCGAATCGGCGTCGGAGACGCCTCCCACAGTTGAAAGGCGATCTACCCTGACTTAGACCTAAACGCGAGCGCCGGCGGCGATGGGCAGGCTGATGGCGTCGTGCTTGAGGGACGACGCGCTGGTTTGGCGACGGTATTGCGTCGGGGTGACGCCGACTTCGCGTCGAAAGACGACGTTCATGGCTTCCACGAAATTGAAGCCGGACGCCAAGGCCACCTGCGAGACCGAGAGCCGCGTATCGCTGAGCAACTGCTTGGCGCGCTCGATGCGCACGCGGCGAATTTCCGCGGCAGGCGAGCGGCCGATCGCCTTTTGAAAGCGTTGCTCCAGCAGTCGCCGGGAAAGCGACGTCGCTTCGACGACGTCCCCAACACCAATCGGCCGATGCAGATTCGTGCGAATGAACTGGAGCGCCTCGGCCAGCGGACGATCATCGATCGCCAGCGTATTAGTCGATTGTCGTTGAATCACGCCTCGCAACGGCACCAGTACCGGTTCGCTGGGCGCGTCCTCGCCTTCCATCATCCGTGCCAACAAGCTGGCCGCCTCGT
Source organism: Pirellulales bacterium (assembly GCA_022844585.1). Classification (GTDB taxonomy): domain Bacteria; phylum Planctomycetota; class Planctomycetia; order Pirellulales; family JALHLM01; genus JALHLM01. The sequence continues at coordinate 1,495 of JALHLM010000430.1, forward strand.
AGCCGACGCGCCGTGGGTTGTGATCAATGCTGGAAAGCGGCGGGATCGACACTTCGCTGGTCAACGCATCGTATTCGCCGCCCAGCACGGCGACATCTTCGGGCACGCTTAACCCCGATTCCCGGCAAGCTTCTGTCACCTGGCGGGCGCGAATGTCGTTCCACGTCAGCAGCGCCGCCGGCTTCGGCAGACTGCGAAGCCAAGGGATCAGATCCGAGATTTCCGCCAGCCAGCCGACGCGATTGCCTGAGCTGCGACGGGCCTGATAGACATGGCAATTCCCGCCAGCCTGGGCGATGGCTTCCGCGAACGTGGGACCGAGACGGTCCTCGTAACCATGCCGGGGGTCGGGACCGAAATAGGCGAAGTTGCGAAACCCGCGATCGAGAAAGTGCTGAGCCGCCAGCCGACCCACCGCAGCTTCATCGGCGGTCACTTGGGGAATCTCAAAGTCGCGGAGTCGGATCCAGGAGACGTTCACCGCCGGTAGCCCCGCGGACTTAACGTCTTCCCCCAACAAAGGATGCGTCACGCGAGCGATGATTCCGTCACCGTGCCAATCCCGGGGCATGCGCAAACGTTCATGACGACCACGCGGCTCGACGAAGATCGACCATTTGCCGTGCTGCCGGGCGTACTCGGCGATCCCGGCGACCATCTCCGCGCCCCAGGTCGTGGAGGTCTCGATCAGGATCGCGACGCGTTTCAACTCCGTGTTCATAACTTCACTTCAACGCTGTGCTCTCGAGCGGTATTTGGAGGCTCAACCCGCTCTGGAAATAGCATACCACGCACCGGAGAAAATTGCGCGTTCTCGCAAGTGCAATGCGCATTTTGCGCTAATTCGGCGGTTTTCGCCACAGGTTGGCGGTTCCGGATTTCCCCGAGGCTGGTCGTCCGCCCGTGGGAGCCGTATTCTGACCCCTCATCGCGTATTCGACGCGACCTGATCCTTCATTGAACCCCGGTCGACGGGAATGCGACCCATGCCGCCCGCCATTTATGCGATTGCCACGCTGGATACGAAAGGCGACGAGTTGGCCTACGTGGCGTCGCTCCTGCGCGCCGGCGGCGGAACGTGCATGACGGTCGATGTCAGCAGCACCCACGGCGCAACCAGCGCAGCAGATGTGCGGCGCGAAACCGTCGCCGCCTCTCACCCTCTTGGCGCAGAGCACGTCCTAAAACAGCAGGATCGCGGTCAGGCCGTCGCGGCGATGAGTGAAGCACTGCCCCAGTTTCTTCGACGTGAACACGCAGCAGACCGCGTGTCCGGCGCGATCGGACTCGGCGGCAGCGGCGGTACGGCGTTGATCGCGCCAGCGCTGCGTGCGTTGCCGATCGGGCTGCCCAAGTTGATCGTCTCCACGGTGGCCTCCGGCAACACAGCCGCGTACATCGGGCAGAGCGACTTGATCTTGATGCCGTCCGTGGTCGATGTCGCTGGTTTGAACAGCGTTTCGCGCCCGATTCTGGCCAACGCGGCGCATGCGATCCTTGGCATGGTCCAGCAAAGAAGCGCTCAGCCGAAGTCCGACCGGCCGGCCGTCGGCCTGACGATGTTCGGCGTCACCACGCCGTGCGTCACAGAGGTGCGGCAGGTCTTGGAGGCCGATGGCTACGATTGCCTGGTGTTTCACGCCACGGGCACCGGCGGTCAGACCATGGAACGGCTGGTTGCCGAGGGGCTGATCACTGGCGTGATCGATGTCACCACGACCGAGGTTGCCGATGAAGTGGTTGGCGGCGTGTTCCCCGCCGGTCCGGCAAGGTTCGATGCCATCCTGGCGGCGCGGGTACCATATGTCCTCAGCCTCGGCGCCTTGGACATGGTGAACTTCGGCGCGATCGACACTGTCCCGCCGCAATTCCGCGACCGACGCCTGCACGTCCATAACTCCCAAGTCACCTTGATGCGCACGACGCCGGACGAAAACCGTCGCTGCGCCCGATGGATTGCCAAGAAGTTGAATCGCTCCACCGCGCCGCTGCAGTTGCTGATTCCAGAACGCGGCGTATCGATGCTCGACGCACCGGGACAGCCGTTTTTCGATCCGGACGTGGATGAGGCTCTGTTCAGCGAGTTGGAAGTCGCCATTCAACAAACGCCGACGCGCCAGGTGAGGCGATTGCCGTATCACATCAATGATCGGGAATTCGCCGCGGCGCTCGTCGAGGCGTTTCGTGCGGCGGTCGCGATGCGCTAGTTCGATTCGCCATTCCGCCGGGCAATCTCTTGGGCGATCCGCACATAGATGCGTTTGTAAGCGATTGCCGCCAATCGTCCTCCCACGAGAGATGACACGAGGGCTGAGATTACGCCCAAGGCCACCCAGCCTCTGCCGAGTGGTTGCGGCCAAATCTCCATGAGTCGAAGCAGTACCAAGGGAGCGGCGAACATCGTTGCAAGCACAGTAAGCCACCCTTCAAACACGACCAGCCATTGGCGACCGGTAAGCTTATGAAATGGGATGCCCGGGGCATGGGCCATTCTCGCTTCGCCGCGCGTTGTTGGGCTCTCGTAGGGGTTGTCCATTGTTCCTTCCGAGTCGGATTTAAAATTGATGGCTCAACGGCGATCGCGGCATGCGTGCAAGCAATGAATTTGCTTGGGTGGCAGACAGACGTGTTATTCGCCATTCCGCCGGGCAATCTCGCTTGCGATCCGCACATACTGCCGCTTGTAAATCACCGCCGTCGCTTTGCCCAGCAGGATCGGCACGCCGAGGATGGCGATGCCGTACAGCCATTGAAATCCTTGCGTCATGCCGCGCGGTCCGAGCGCGCTTTCGATCCGCTCGCACACCGACATCATGAACATGCAGGATCCGATCATGATCACGCCGACGACCAGCCAGCCGCCAAGCAGGATCAACCACTGGGCGCTATTCATCTCAGAAAACTGCACGCCGCGCCGCCGGTCGATCGGCGATTCCTGATGCGTCTTGGGACTGGCGTAAGGGTTGTCGTTCATCACGCTCCCGTAGGTCAGGCTTTCCAGCCTGACGCATCTTGCCAACGATTCCGTGCGCCGCGGATAATCGAATCCGTCAGGCTGGAAAGCCTGGCCTACGGCAGTGTACCAGCTTGCGTTCTGAATCCGTTTTCCGAAAATCTCGGCACGGCCCTTGCCCGTCACTTTACCCGGGTCTACTATGAATCGTCGTGGGGCGAACCGGAGAGCGACCGGGTCGCCTGCATGCGAATGGAAAAGCGGTCCAGCTTTTTCCGCCGCCGCGTTGGCTTGGGCAAGAAGCGAACGCACAATCGGCAAGTCTGTGCTGGTCCACGGTCCGCGAGGACTGTACCTGTCAGGCTGGCTTGAGGAGTCAAAAAGCCATGAAGGCTGGTGTCCTGGAAACGCCGTTGCGCGTCCGGACACGGCAAGCGCGGATGTCTTACTTCCGATTTCGGCGCCGTTGGGTGCTGTTGTCGGTGAGGAATTGGCATTCGGGGTAATGGCGCTTGCGAAGCGGCGAAATCGTGATCTTGCTGAATCTCAGCCCAACCTATTCGAGGGGCTGGTCAGGCGAATCCGATCCCAGGCGTGAGTGCGCCCATGTTGCGCCTACGCTTCGCTAAGTCTTTATTTCCAGCACGGCGATGACTCCGCCAAGGGGCAGCGGACAAAGAAGGGCACTACACCATGAGCATGCCGGATTACGACGCAGGATGTTACGAACAAGACCATCGCCCGCAGGTGACGGTTCACCGGCTCCCACGGGCGTGGCAACGCATCAACACCGTTCGCAAACAGCAGGGCGTTTCGCTGCGCAAGGTCGCCCGACACTTGCACACCGACGTCCGCACGTTGCGACATGAGGAAGA
>JALHLM010000431.1 GCA_022844585.1 Pirellulales bacterium
CTTGCTGCCCTCGAGCTCGGCGGCGGCCTTGTTGGGGCCAAAGACCTTCAGGCCCTCGGCCTGGAAGGCGTCGACGATGCCGGCCGCCAACGGCCCTTCCGGCCCCACGACCGTCAGGACGACCTTGTTTTCCTTGGCGAAGCTGATCAGCCGGCGAAAATCGTTGACCCGAATATCGACGTTCTCGGCGTCCAACGCCGTGCCGGCGTTGCCCGGCGCGACGAACACACGGTCGGCCCGAGGGCTTTGCTTGAGCTTCCAGGCCAAGGCGTGCTCTCGCCCGCCGTTTCCGATGACGAGGATGTTCATAGCGGGTTCAATGCTTTCCGTCGAACTTGGTCGTGACTAGACAAGGCAAGTGCACCGATTCTACGACCGATTTCACTGGATCGGCAAGTTGCCGCCCGTGGGAGTGTTCTGCCCTTGAAACTCACTCGGATCGTTGTCGCTGGGAATGCCCTTCACCTCCTCGACAATCAACTGTGCAATGAACATGCCGGGAGTGAGCAATATCGGCGAGGGCCCGAGATTGATGATTTCCAAAACCAACCGTCCTTCAAAGCCAGGATGCACGGTTGGCGCTGTGAAGTGAATCAACAGGCCGCAGCGCGCTCGACTGCTTTTCCATTCAATTCGGGCCGCGAGGCATGTGGAGAGCGACGCGTCAATGGGCAAGTGAATTCGTTCGTGCGTAATCCCGAGCACGAATTGATCTCGCTCCAGTTTGAACGGCGTTCGATTCGTGATTCGAAATCGTTCGGAATAGCGCGAAATATGGTCGGATAGCCGTTCCGGTTGCGCATGGTCGTAGACGAATATTCCTGGATTGGGAACGACGATTTCGTCGCCTAGCCGAAGATCCACGGTATGAGTGTCGTAGGGACAATGCGCTCCGGGGGCCGGAAATCTTGGCGTTGGTTCCGGCTCGATAATAAGTCGTCCTGCATCAATAGCTCGATGCAATTCAATATTGGAGAGAATCATTCCTATTTCCTGCATTACGACGTGGGCATCAGTGAATTCAGCTTCACGGTAACAGTGCGGCCGTTTTCTAAGGTCGGACGTGGGAGTCGAATCAATCCGAGATCGCCCTGCCGTTTCAACAATTCCACCTCAATGACGCCTTCGACCGGCGATTGATGAGATGGAACGATCGGCGCATGCAGCTCCGAAGTGGGGACGAATAGCGAGAAGAAATTGCCGTCAAACGATTGTCCAGCGACAGCATATTCATCAGAAAACTGGCCAGGAGTGACGGTACATGGCAATAAATAGGTGCTCATAGGTTGCTCCATGGAAAACAGCTCAATGCCGCGACGCCGATAGATTATGTTGAGCAATCACCGGGCTGACAAGGCAAGCTGCCGACATGACAAAAAAAACGCCGCGCACCCCACTTCTGGCGTGCGCGGCGCTGATTTCACAATCTCAATCGGAACGAACTAGCCGTCGATCGTGTAACCGTCGCGGTAGACGTTCTTGATGATGCTGTCGACCTCGGGGGCGTTGGTCGCCTTGAGGTTCTTGGCATCCCATTCGATCTTCTTGCCATCCGCCCAGACGGCAAGGTTGCCGAGCAGGATGGTTTCCGACAGCGGGCCGGCGTAGTCCGGGAAGTTGCTCATCGCCTGCTCGCCGCCACGAATGGCGTTGACCCATTCGTCGAAGTGACCGGGCGACTTCTTGAACTCCACATCCTTCGCTTCGGCGTCGATCAACTCGAACTCCGCGCCGTAGTCGTTCGGCGAGTAAATCTTGCCGTGCTCGCCGATGATCAAGCAGCCGCTGTCCTTCGGGGCGCGGCCTTCGCCGAACATGGCGACGTCCGGCAGCTTACCGCCGTCGTACCAGGAGACCTTCACCGGCGGGCGCGTGTCGTTGGCGGGGAACTCGAAGTCGATGATCGACCACTTCGGATAGCTGTCCTTGTTGTGGCCGGCCGTCTTGGCGACGACCGAGGTCGGGTTCTTCAAGCCCAGTCCCATGAACGGCATATTGAACGTGTGGCAAGCCATGTCGCCCAAGGCGCCAGTGCCGAAATCCCACCAGCCGCGCCACGCGAACGGGTGATAACCGTTCGAGTACGGGCGGTACGCCGCGGGGCCGAGCCACAGCTCCCACTTCAGCGTCGACGGGATCGGTGCTTCCGCCGGACGCGGGCCGCCTTGCGGCCAGATCGGGCGGTTCGTCCAGACGTGAACTTCCTTGACCGTGCCGATCACGCCCGCTTGCAGCAATGCGGCCGCCTTGCGGACGCCGTCTTCCGACGTGCCTTGATTGCCCATTTGCGTGGCGACGCCCTTCTCGCGAGCGACCTCGCCAAGGCGACGGGCTTCGTAGATCGAATGCGTCAGCGGCTTCTGGCAGAAGCAGTGCTTGCCCATGCTCATCGCCTTGTAGGCGGCGACGGCATGGCAGTGATCGGGCGTGCTGACCGTGACTGCGTCGATCTTGTCGCCGAGCTTGTCGAGCATTTCGCGGAAGTCGTGAAACTTCTCCGCGCTCGGGAACCGGGCGGCGCCGGCGGCGAGGTTCTTGTCGTCGATGTCGCAGATGGCGACCATGTCGCCGTTCTGGCCCGCGTCTTCGGAGTCGCTCGAGCCCTTGCCCGTGACGCCAATCGACGCGAATTGGATTTTTTCATTCGGGGAGTTGCTCTGCGCTCGGGCGACTCCGCCGGCCGCCCAGAAGCCGACGCCCGCCAGGGCAGAGGTTTTGACAAAGGTCCGACGGCTGGTGCGGCGCGCCATGACAGCAAACTCCTAAGCAGGAAACGAGGCGAAAACAGCTGAGCCAAGGAAAAAGAGGCCTGGCTGGTGGGCCTTTACGATAACCTGCCGGGATAGGGTTGACAAGTTTGCCCAAACGCCCGAAATCACACCTCTTTGCGGAATACCGAACCGTGGTCGGCGACGTGGAAACCGAGCTTGGCGTAGAGGGCCATGGCCGCGGCGTTTTGCTGCATCGTCTGCACTTCGACGACGGCGATCCCCTCGTCGTGGAGCTGTTTGAAGGCCTCACTGAGTAGGTACACGGCCAACCCTTGGCGGCGGTGCGTCGCCACGACCTCGAGATCGGTTACGCCGACGGCATGTACGCCCCAGGAGTGCCCTAGCGGCTCCATCGTCCACGACATCGCCGACGCCAGCGCCGGTCCGCCAGTGCGCGGCAATAGGTCAAATCGCTTGCGCTCGAAACAGCCGTACGTGCAGGCATCCCACCAGGAGTCAGGCGTCGGGTCGTGCGTCGCCTGCACCACGAGGTTCCGGCGATGCTGCATCTGCTGGCGATCGATCGGCGCGCGGAAACCGAGTAACTCGCGCTGATGGATGGCGACCCGATCGATTTCACGATAGCCGTGCGCCAGGAAGAACGGATGGTTCAACAGATCCGAATACAGGACGCCGGGCAGTTCGCTGCCGCCATAGAGCCCGAGGTAGAACGCATTCAGCGGTCGAATGCCTCCGGCGTAGAAAACCTGTGAGCCTTGCGAAGCGAGGTACGCTTCCGCCGCCGCGAGCAACAGCGCCGGCACTTCGGTGTTTCGCTGGGCTGGCCGGACTTGCAGCGTATAGATCGCGCCGAGTTGGCGATCGAGCCCCGCTTGATTCTCGCTCGCGCCGAAGCCCGCGTGAACGAAGCCGACCGGCTGCCCAGCTTCCACGGCGACGATCAAGCCATCGGCGTCGAAGTAGGGCTTGGAGAGGACGAAGCTCTCCAACTGCGCGACCGTGAGCGGTTGATTGAGTCCCCGCTGCGCCGGCTGCGATCGCCAGATCTCGACTAACGCTGGCGGATCGCCATTGCGGAATGGCCGCAGTTCGATCGCGCCGGAGGAGACCTGACTGTCAAGCTGCGGAGAACTCATTCCAGCGCGACCAGGATGTCGTCTCCCGCGATCTTGACTGCCAGCGACGGCTGGCAAATCGACGGGCTGAGCTGATGTTGGCCGGTCCGCACGTCGAATTGCCAGCCATGCCAGGGACAGGTGACGATTCCGCCAGTCAACTGTCCCTTCCCGAGCGGTCCGCCTTGATGGGGACACACTCCGTCTAACGCATGAATTTCGCCCGATACGTTGAACAAAGCCACGATCCGATCCCCCGCCACGCACTCCAACGCCGCGCCATCAGCCAAATCGGTCACCGCGGCGACACGAAGCCAATTGGGCATGGGGAGAGTCCGGGGGATGGTGAACATTGGAACCGCAGAGGCGCTGAGACGCGGAGGGGGCAAGAGGAAATTCTAATTTCTAAATCAGAATGGCGAATCAAGTTCAAATGACTTAATGACGAATCGGCTACCCGGTCGGTAATAGATGCTTAGTCATTCGACATTCAGATTTGATTCGTCATTCTGACTTAGAAATTAGAAATTCCACCCTCGACTCCTTCATGGTGCTGGCGTCATTGCTCCCGCTGATTATAAGACGCTTTTCCATTTCCGTGCCAGTCACGCAGCGCGGCGGCGTCGGGCGGGGCGGTTGTCCTTCCAGCGGCGGTGGAGCCACCAGTACTGCTCCGGGGCGGTTTGGACGAAACGCTCGATCTCGGCCGTGTACCACTGTGTCAATTCGCGGATCCCGGCGACATGCGGGGCCGAGCTGCGCGGATCGGCGAAGCTTTGGGCATGCAATTCATAGTGCAACGGCTTCCCCAATCGCCGGGCGTAACCGATCGCCACTTGGGCTTCGTGATCGAGGGCAAACAGAGCGATCGCCTTATGAGCCGAGGCCGGGCGGCCAAAAAATTCCACCCAGCAACCCTTCGTGCCCGCATACTGATCGGCCAGAAACGTCATCGTGCCGCCGGCGGTCAGAATGCGGATGATGTCCTCGTAACCGCCCTTTTTGGGAACGATGTGCTGCCCCGTGGAGCCGCGGAACTGGTTGACCCAGCGATCCAGATACGGGTTATCGAGCACGCGCGCCACGGCGTAGGTGGGGAACCCCAGCAGCCCGAGCGCGAAGCCCGCGATCTCGAAGTTGCCAAAGTGGGCCGAGACAATCAGCAACGGCCGATCGTCCAGCAAAGCGCGCATCAAATCCGCCGCGCCGCGCAGCTTCACATAGTCGCGCCAGTTCGTCTCATGAATCTTCCGCGGCGCATGGGCGATCTCGCAGACAAACAGAATCAGATGCGCCCACATATCCCGGGCCAACTGCCGCCGCCGCGTATCGTTCCAACCGGGAAAGGCGTGGCGAAGATTCTCATCGATCACCGCGCGGCGCACGCGCAGCACATCGACGGCCAGCACGCCGACCCAGCGCGAGAACGCGGCGCACCACTCCAGCGGCGCGGCCTGTACCACGGCAAT
>JALHLM010000432.1 GCA_022844585.1 Pirellulales bacterium
GACCTACTTCGCACTACCCCAGCTTCCCTTCCACGAATCGCACCATGTCCTGCACGGTTAGCAGGCCGCCGAAGTCTTTGACGTTCGGGTTTTGCGCGAAGTCGTCCAGGTTGATGAACGGCATCCGCTTGCGAAGTTCTTCGATGCCTTCCGGCGTCACTTTGCCGTCCTTCAGGTACGGGCTGTTGGCTGAGAGAATGTCCTCGGGGAAGAGTTCGCCGCGCGGGATCTTGATGTTGAAGGCCTTTTCCAGCCGGAACACGATGTCCAAGAAGTCGATCGATTCGGCCCCCAGGTCGCCCACCAGTGTCGCTTCGGGCGTGACTTCGTCCGGCTCCACGCCGAGCGCGTCGACCAGGGCCGTTTGAATCTTGTCGAACACTTCTTCCGTCGTCGGCATGGGGGTTGACCTTTTCGCTGCTGGAACCATTGTCTCTTCGTGCCCGCCGCCGCGACGCTAAGCCATCGCCGCCGGCTGGTAGAGCAGCGCGAACAGCTCGCGCATTTGTTGTTTTACCGCTTCGTCGGTTTCCCGCTTGCGGGGGTCCGTTTCCGCCAAATTGTAACGCTCCAGCGTCAGCCGGGCGCTCACGGTCGTTTGTCCGTCAACCGTTCCCTCGGCCCTGAGCTTGACCTCGCGGCCTGACTCGCCGAGCAGTTCCACGGCCACGACCAACGTCTGACCCGGCTCGACGAAGCTCGTGTATTTGACGTTCCGGGCCTCCTTCAGCACCACGGCGCTGTGGGCGAAATCCTCCGTCGCCCGCACCAGCCATGCCCCCGCCTGGGTCATCGACTCCAGCATCAGCACGCCCGGCATCACGGGAAAGCCCGGAAAGTGGTCGGCCAGGTACTCCTCGGCGAGCGATAAGTTCTTGGCGGCCAAGATCTTCCGCCCTGGTTCCAGGGACAGTATCCGGTCGATCAACGTAAACCGCATCGGAACAAGTCGCCCTGCCAGCCGGAACACCGAAGTCGCTAGTTATAACTGGCGGCCGGAACCCGGGCAACGGCGGGGTTGGAAGGCCTTGAACCGCTGTAGGAGGCGTCTCCCGACGCCGATGGCAAAGACGCGGATGGCAGATTCTGGCGCGGAATCGCGAAAAAAGTTCAATCCATCGGCGTCAGGAGACGCCTCCTACAGACCACGGCTCACCGTTCTTCGGCGCAGTGGTTTGACGCTCCCCCCGGACCCACGTACAAAGGAGCGTCTCAGGCGGCCAGGCGCTTCTTTCGCTGGCGGCCTCCGACGAGAGGTCCCTGCAATGGGGATCTGTGAACCGGGTCAGGGTCGAAAGACAGCAGCCCTAAGCATCCATCCACTTGTGCTGTGGACCTCTCGTCGCGGGCCGCCGGGTTGGCCGAGTTGCCTGCGTTTGTCCCCGAAAACGGACGGATGCCTGGGGCTGGGGCGCTTGAAATGACGATGCGACCGTGAACATCTGGGGCATCGCGGCGGCCGTCCAAAATAGTGAACTAAGCCCCAGCGCGTTGGACGATGGATACCGCGCGACGAGTGCCGCTGCCCCAGGCACCCGCGCTTCATTGGGGTCGCGATGGCCGATTCTGAATCTCCCGCTGCTTCTGGTGACGACGCCAACTACGTCGTCGTCGCGCGGCGTTATCGGCCGCGGTCGTTCACCGAATTGCTGGGCCAGGACCACGTCGCCAAGGCGCTCGGCGGGGCCATTCACACCAACCGCGTCGGCCACGCCTATCTCTTCACCGGCGCTCGCGGCGTGGGCAAGACCTCCACGGCCCGCATCCTGGCCAAGTGCCTGAATTGCGTTCAAGGCCCCACGACTTCCCCCTGCGGCGAGTGCGATATCTGCCAGGGCGTTAGCCAGGGGAGCGACGTCGACGTACTGGAAATCGACGGCGCCAGCAACCGCGGCATCGACGAGATTCGCGAGCTGCGGCAGAACGTCAACGTCCGTCCCAGCCGGGCGCGCTACAAGATCTACATTATCGACGAAGTCCACATGCTCACGCCCCAGGCCTTCAACGCGCTGTTGAAGACGCTCGAGGAGCCGCCGGAGCACGTGAAGTTCATCTTCTGCACGACCGAAGCGGAAAAAATTCCGATCACCATCCTCTCCCGCTGCCAGCGGTTCGACTTCGCCGGCATCGAGACCCGCTCCATTGCCGATCGGCTCGCGCAGATCGCCGCGGCGGAGGGCGTGCAGGCGGACGCCGAGGCCGTGGCGATATTGGCCCGCCGCGCGAACGGCTCGATGCGTGATAGCCAGTCGCTCTTGGAGCAATTGCTCTCTTTCGGCGGCGAGCGGATCACCGTCGAAGACGTGCAGCGTCTGCTGGGCGCGGTGGGGGACGAGCGGATCGAAGCCTTGGTGAAGGCCATCCTCGCCCACGATGCCGCCACCGCCTTGGGGGAACTCGACAACGCGTTCCTGCAGGGGGTCGACCCCAGCCTATTGATGGACCAACTGCTCGGCTATTTGCGCGATCTCTTGGTCGCGGCGGCCGGGTGCGGGCCGGAGTCGTTTCGTTTCACCTCGAACGCCCAGCAACAGCAGGCGTTGCAGACCGGGCGGCGGCTGGGCGTCGATACCGTGCTGGCACTGATTCAGGTGGTCGACCAGACGCTTTCCAGGATGAAGTTCAGCACCTATGGTCGAACTTTGGCCGAGCTGGCCGTTGTGCGACTATCGCGGATGGAAAACCTGGTCGCCATCTCGGAATTGCTGGGGGCGATGCGCTCCGGCGCGGACGTGCAGGTCGCCGCTCCGGGGGCGGGCCAGTCGTCGGTCGCGCCGGACCTTAAAAAAAAAGCCGCTGAGCTAGCTTCGCCAGCCCCGGGAGGCCCTCCGTCGGCTGTCAGCAACGGTCAGGCCACCCCTTTGGCGGAACTCACCGAGGCCTCCCTCCCGCAGATCTGGCGCGACGCCCTGGCCCGGGTAACCGATTCCCTCGGCGTGGCGGCCGGTTTTGCCGACAGCGTCCGCGTTAGCGGGCCGAATCGGGTGGCCGTGGTATTCAGCGCGCAGTATGATTCCTACGCCGAAATGTGCCGCAAGCCAGACAAGCTGGCGCGACTGGAGAAGGCGCTTTGCGACGCGACGGGGCGACTGGTCAAGCTCGACATCGAGGTCACAGGCGGCACGGAGGCGGTCCATCCGGCGCGACCGACCGAGCCGGCCACGACGACGAAGCGCAACCGGCTGAAAGAGGTGGTCGACCAGCCGTTCGTGCGGCGGGCGATGGAACTATTCGAAGCCGAACCGGTGAACGTCGACGATTCGCAAGTCGCGCCGCCGGAAACATAGAAGGGGGCGAGGGATGTTTGGGCAACTGGGTAATCTGGCGTCTTTGATGAAGCAGGCGCAACAGATCGGCGGCAAACTGGAAGGCATTTCCACCGAACTCAAGTCCCGCCGCACTTCCGGTCAGGCGGGGGGCGGCATGGTGGAAATCGAGGTCAACGGACTTCAAGAAGTCCTCAATTGCAAGATCGATCCGAAACTTTTGCGCGAAGAGGACCGAGAGTTGCTGGAAGACTTGCTCGTCGGCGCCACGAACGACGCCCTCGCAAAGGCCCGCCAGCTCCACGCGGAGGCGATGCAATCGCTCGCGGGGGGCATGAATCTGCCCGGCCTGCAGGAAGCGATGGCGGGGCTGACGGGAGGGAAGGGATGAGCAACGCAGAGAACTCGGAGCTCGGAAGTCGGAACTCGGAGCTTTCGAGAATTCCGCTCGCGTCGTACCGAGTTCCGGCTTCCGAGTTCCGAGTTTCCACCCGTGGCTGACTTCTCGGCGTCGGTGACGCGGTTGATCGACGAGTTCGCCAAGCTGCCCGGGATCGGCAAGAAATCGGCCGAACGGTTGGCCTATCACATCCTCCGCGTGCCCGAAACGGAGGCGCTGGGGCTGGCATCGGCGATCGCCGATGTGAAACAAAACGTGCATCACTGCGCGATTTGCTATAATTTGGCCGAAGGAGTCGAGTGCGCGATCTGCCGCGATCCGCGGCGCGATCCGTCGCTCCTCTGCGTGGTGGAGCAGCCGCGCGACTTGCTGGCCTTGGAGCAGGCCGGCGTATTTCGGGGTCGATATCACGTGCTGATGGGCCGCATCGCGCCCTTGGAGGGGATTGGACCGGATCAATTGACGATCGACGCTTTGGTGAAACGCGTCCGCGCCGGGGACGTGCGCGAGATCATCATGGCCACCAATCCCACGTTGGAAGGAGACGGCACAGCACTGCACATCTCCAACCTGCTGGGGGATCAGCCGGTCCAAATCACCCGGCTGGCGCGCGGAATCACCACCGGCAGCGTGCTAGAATTTGCTAACAAAGAAATCCTGGCGGACGCCATGACCGGCAGGCAGAAGTTTTGAAGGAAATGATGAATGATGAATGATGAATGATGAATGACGAATGACGAATGTCCTTCATTCATCATTCATCATTCGTAACCGCAACAGCCTTCGTTTCACTTTCGACCGCGCTCCAGGCACTCCCATGCGTCTTTCCTTCGGCCAAGAACTGCGGATGCAGCAGAAGCAAATGCTGGCGCCGCGGATGATCCAGTCGATGGAAATCCTGCAGCTTCCGATTATGGAACTGGAGGAGCGCATCGAGCAGGAAATGGAGGAGAATCCGCTCCTCACGATGCAGGAGGAGGATCCTGACCTCCCCGAAGAGCAGGCCGAACACGAGAATCCCGACGCCCCGACCAGCGAGGAGCGCGAGCTGGTCGTCGATGAAACCAAGGACAACGTCGATGACTTCGAGCGGTTGGTGAATCTCGGCGAGGAATGGTCGCCCGATTATGACGAGCGCCCGCGCGTCTCGAGCGGCCGCATCGAGGAGGAAGGGGATCGCAAGCACGACGCGATGGCGAACATGGTCGATCGCCCGCAGTCGCTGCACGATTACCTCCGCGACCAACTCTCCTGGTTCGGGTTGGATGCCCCGCTCCGGGCGATGGTCGACAAACTCATCTACAGCCTCGACTCGAACGGCTACCTTCAGGGCCGTCTCGAAGACTTGGTCGACTCGGACGCCGGCCCCGCGGGCCTGACCCTCGCGCGCAAGGCGCTCGAGGTCGTACAGAAACTCGATCCCCCCGGCGTCGGCGCGCGCGATCTCCGCGAGTGCCTGCTCTTGCAGCTCGCGGCCGTGATGCCGTTTTACGAGCAGTTGCGGACGATCATCGCGAATCACCTGGAAGACCTGGAACACAATCGGTTGCCTGTCATCCAGCGCAAGACGGGCTATTCGATCGAGTTGATTCAAGAGACGCGCGAAGAGCTGCGCAAATTGAATCCCA
>JALHLM010000433.1 GCA_022844585.1 Pirellulales bacterium
GCTTCGCTTGGCGCAACTTTTTTTAAGATCTCGCGCTCCAGCTCCGCGCGCCGCAGCTCGCGCTTGAGCCGTTGAACTTCCGCGCGAAGTTCTTCCAGCGTGGCATCCTCGCCGCACGCTTTCGGCGGCGGACCAAACTTCTTGCGCCACGTCCGCAGCGATTGCTCGCTCACTCCCACGGCCTGAGCGGCGGCCGTGACCGTGTAACCTTCTTCGGTCACCAGCCGCACCGCGTCCCGCTTAAACGCTTCGCTACGCCGCGGCGTCGCCCCGCTTTCGGCCTTCACATCCTGCTTCGTGATACCCATCCTTCGGACCTCCTGTGGAGAGCATTATCCGCCCCCCGCCGCTGTCCGAAAGTCCTGGGGTATCGCAACCCGTTCCGATCGAGGCGTGTTTTCCGCATCGCGAACACAACGCCCACACTGGCACGATGACGTAGGCCCGAGTTAGGATAGGGCGTCGGAGAATCGTGCCACCACGTTCGTACCGGGATTTCGCGCCATGCTGCTTCAACATCGCCTGTGGACTACGGTCGCTCACTGTTACACATTCCTCTTCTGCGCTGGACTATTGTCGTGCAGTGTCTTTGCCGACGACAAGGAAATTGGGACGACTCGGTCGACGGCGCTGCCGAACGGAGATTTGGTCGTCGGTCCCGACTACCAAACGGATCCCGACTTGACCGACCGAGGAAACCCAAAGGGTAAGCGCTTCATGTTTAGCATGGCGCTCTCCGAAAGCGCGATCTTTCGCGGCGATGACGCCACGCTCACGAAACGGAAGGATACGCGGAAAGAGCGCAAGGTATTTGTCTATGTGCCTGCCAGGTATATGGACGGCACGAAAGCGCCTGTCCTCGTCACGCTTGACGGCCCGAGCAATCTGGACCTGGTGTGCAACGCGCTCGACAACCTGACCATTTCCAAGGACTCGGATCGCAAATTACCGGCCTTCATTGTCATCTCGGTGGAGAATGGCGGCGGCGACGGGAAGGGAAGCGAGCGCGGCTTAGAGTACGACACCATGTCCGATCGCTTCGCCCGCTTCATCCATGACGAAGTCTTTCCGGCTGTGCTCAAGAACGAGGAAATCCGAGGCGCCTACCCGAATCTGGCGCTGACCGACGATCCTTGGGGGCGCGGCGTTATGGGTTGCAGTTCCGGCGGGGCGGCGGCACTGACCATGGGCTGGTTTCGCCCCGACCTGTTTCGCCGGTTGATTACCTATTCAGGCACGTTCGTGGATCAGCAAAACGACGCCTCCCCGGAGGAACAAGATTACCCGTTGGGTGCTTGGGAATACCATTCGGGTAAGAAGTTGATTGAATCAAGCGACAAGAAGCCGCTGCGGATTTTCACACACGTCTCGGAAAATGACCTCCGAGCCAAGGATCCCGAATCTACCAACCACAATTGGGTGATGGCGAATCAGCGGACAGCGGCCTCGCTGGCGGCCAAGGGCTACGATTATCGCTTCATCTTCAGTAAGGCCACCAATCATTGCGACGGCAAAGTCTTTCGTCAAACGCTGGCCGACACGCTGGTCTGGATGTGGAGCGACTATCAAGGGGAATAGCGGATATCACCCATGTCGATGGGAATTCTGTGCGGCGACTGCTCGCCCAATCGCGTCGGTCACATCGCCGAACGGCACGTAGTTCTGCCGTAAGTCGGTAGGCGGAATTGATTTTGGAGAAATGGGCCTCGCTTGCGTAGATGGTGTTGAGGAATGCACTCATCTCGGCAAGGAGGCCCGAGGATGCGATGCTTTTAACCATGCCGGTTTTCAACAACAGCTCAGTTTTCTGCGTCGGCAATTCCTCCAGGATGGAGGCTTACCGTTCGGCGACGTGCTTTCGGAAGATTTGATCGTGAGCACATTGAATACGGTCAACGTGATTTGGTTGGATCGGATTTTTTACGCCGCTCGTCACGCTGTAGGTCTTCCTGGGACAAGCACTGAGCGCCGACCACTCGTGTCACGGGGCTGTCGCCCGCTGGAACGCTTCGCTATGCCGCGGCAGAGCCGCAACCGCTGTCTTCACATCCTGCTTCGCAGTGCCCATCGTTCGGACCTCCTGTGGAGAGCATTATCCGCCCCCCGCCGCTGTCCGAAAGTCCTGGGGTGTCGCAGTTCCGTGCGTCGCGTCACATGTTGATTTCGAACCCCTGGCGGTTTTCACGCGCCAGGAATGAATTTGCCTGTGCGTCGTGCATGATCTCCCGCTTGACCGGGTCCCACTGGACGGCTCGGCCCAGACGCATCGCAATGTTCGAGAGGTGGCAGATCTCGAGCATCCGGTTGTGAGACCAGACGTCCGAGATCGGCTGCTTGCGGGATTTCATGGCTTCAACGAAGTTGGCGGTGTGGTTGGCGCTGACCGCGCCGCCGTAAACTTCTTCGATCGCCCCGTCGGGCAGAGGATGGTCCTTTAAGTCCTCGACCGGCTTCCCGCTGATCTTGCCGCGGTTGACGAAGAACCGGCCTTCCGTCCCCTCGAAGAGAATCCCATTGTCGCCTTCGCTGGTGATGATCATTTCCACGCCGTTGGGCATCTCGACTTTGATGTTGAAATCGGTCGCCGCGTTGTACTGATCGTGGACCACGGGATGGCCGTCCTTGTATTCGACCGGCAATTTGAATTGGACCGGCGTGACTTTGCTCGGCCCCGTGTCGGTAGCGCCGAGGGCCCAGCAGGCAATGTCTACGTGGTGCGCGCCCCAGTCGGTGAGTTTGCCGCCGGAATACTCGTGCCAGTTGCGGAATGAGTAGTGGCAGTTGCTGTAAAGCGGCACGCCGCCGCCGTAGCCTTGACGAAGCTCCGGCAAGGCGCGATACGGAACCTTGGCCGCCGGCCCGAGCCAGAAGTCCCAATCCAGTCCCGTCGGAACAGGCGCCTCGGGAATGACCGGCGAGGCTTCCATGGCGTTGATGCCGCAGGTGACTTTCGTCACCGTGCCAATGCGGCCATGTCGCACCAGCGCGATCGCCTGCAGGAAGCGCTGGTCCGACTCGGTTCGCTGCATCGTGCCGACCTGAAAGACCCGGCCCGTCTGCTTGACCATCTTCTCGATGAGCTTGCCTTCGTCGATGGTCAACGTGAGCGGCTTTTCACAATAGACGTCTTTGCCGGCGAGCATGGCCTCGACCGCGATCTTGGTATGCCAGTGGTCGGGCGTGGCGATCATCACCGCGTCGATATCTTTGCGGTCGAGGACCTGGCGGTAATCGCTGTAGGCATCCGGTTTCTTGCCCTGGCGTTGCTCCACCTTTTCCACATTGGCTGCCAGTACGTTGGCATCGACGTCGGCCAGGGCCGCGAAATCGGCGAATGGAAACGATTTGCCGGTGATCTCCCAGCCTTGATTTCGCAGACCGATGGTCGCAAAGACCGGACGGTCAGCCGCCGACACGTAGCCAAAGGCCCGGTGCGCCGGTCGGAGCAGAATGCTTGCGGCGCCCGCGGCGGTGATCCCTTGCAGAAACTGACGACGCGAAGTCTGGCGGTTGGTTGGCATCTGTCGAAACCCTGATGGAGATAGGGATGGAGTGGGAACGCAAGACTCGGGAAGCGCCCGAGCAATTGGACGAGGAGCGAATCGTTGTCGCGAAGCGCAAATTGGAACCCTTTAGGTTCCCAGGATACCTCAATCCGTCCGCAAAGTGAATTATTTCGCATTCCGATCGGACTGAAATGACTGGGAGCACCGAAGTCAATGCGTCTGGCCGTTTTGGCCAGCTTGATCGTGGACTGCTGAAATGCCATCAGCAAGTCGCTTCCCAATCACTTGCCGAGGTCGCTGAATCTGTCGTACGACTGGTTGAGGGGATGAGCCTCTTTTCGTCCGTCGATCAGGCAAGCGGTCCATTCGGAAAGGCGCAGCCCGAGTCGGCGGCAGGCCTCCTGAACATGATCGTCTCGCGGAGCGCCTGCACAGATCGCTCCGTAGTGCGCCGAAAACTTGATTCCCGTGTAGTCGGTCACGCCAAATACGAGGAATCCGTAGTTGATGAGGATCGAAAGCAGCGTCATGCAGGTCCACTCCTGGCCGCCGCCCCAGGCGCCGGCCGAGGTGAACACACAGCCGATCTTCCCGTCGCGCTTCCCCCAGTTCTCGAGCGGCTGTTCGTCCCACCACTTTTTCATCTGCCAGCACACGCTGCCGTAATTCGTGGGGGAGCCCAGTGCGATACCGTCGCACCAGGCCAAATCGGTGTGATCGGCGGAGGAAATGTCTTTCAGGAGGACGTCCGCTCCGTCCAGTTGACCGGCGCCCTCGGCCACGAGTTGGGCCATCTGACGAGTATTGCCGGAGTTGGAATGGTACAGCACAAGGATTCTGGGCACGTCGGCGGCCTTTCGGTAGTGCGAAGCGAGCACTGAGGCGGAACCGACGCATCTTACGAAGATCGAAGTGCTTCGAAATAGGGCGCCGTCCGAAAAGAATTGCTTTCCCTCGGCGGCCACGGTAGATTCTTGAATCATGCGTATACGCATGACGTTGTGCTGCGCCGCATGATGTAGTTCGCTCACCAGGCGGGGCGGCGCACGAATCCCATCATCTCCTCAGACACGGTCGAAACGCTATGCGAGTTCCACAATCACTTCTGACGGTCGCGTTGCTTCTGTTCGGCCAGCACTGCACTGCGCAGGACAATACCTCGAGTACTCCGAAAGACGATTGGAAGCCGGCGACGTCCAACCAACCGGGCAAAGAGTATCCGCAGGTGAATTCCGAGGGCCGCGTCAAGTTTCGCATCATGGCCCCTCAGGCCCAGAGCGTTTCCGTGAGTTTCCGTGACAGTAGCGCGTTCACCAAAGGTGAAGACGGCGTCTGGGTCGGCTACACGCGCCCGTTGGACGAAGGCTTCCACTATTACACGATCAACATCGACGGGGCCGAAGTTCCGGATCCGAATAGTATGTTTTTCTTCGGCGCCAATCGCTGGGGCAGCGCGGTGGAGCTCCCCGCCGGCGACCAGGAGTTTTACGCTGCGAAGAACGTGCCTCACGGACAACTGCGGGAGATTCTTTTCTTCTCGCAGAGCACCGACAACACGCGCCGCGCGTTTGTTTACACGCCGCCGGGCTATGATCAGGAAACGGATAAGCGCTATCCCGTGCTTTACTTGCAGCACGGTTGGGGCGAGAACGAATACGGGTGGGGCGTGCAAGGCCACGCCAACCTGATTCTGGACAATCTGATTGCCGAAGGCAAAGCTAAGCCATTCATCGTCGTGATGACCTACGGCATGACGAACGACATCCCCTT
>JALHLM010000434.1 GCA_022844585.1 Pirellulales bacterium
TCCGCCTGGCATGCCCCGACTCTTCCAGATGGTCCAGATCGCGGCGTACCGTCGATTCCGAAACGGCCAATTGCTCGGCCAATTCCGGCAACGAGGCAAAGCCCCGCGTGCGGACCAACTCCAGTAACCGACCTCTGCGCTGTTCTGTGAGCATCCGCAATCGTCCTGACGAGCGTGACGCCTTTTGAAAGAATTCTATCACAAAGCAGCTTGTTTTCAATCAGATTCGTGTATGAAATGAGTTATTTCTATCACAATTGAGCGCAAACCACCGGCTAGCAAATACTTACAGCTTCCGCCGGTCTCGCCGTCTGGTAGAAACCAAAGACGTCGCTTAGAACCATGCCAACCGTATAGGGAGAGAAGAAATGCCGCCTATGGATTCACGGCTTACTCGGTTTTTCATGCGACTGGGCGCGGTGGCGGCCGCAATGTCGACGTTCGGTGCAATCTTACTTTGTGCCGGTATGGCTTTGCCCCATGAAACGAAACCGCAGATCAATACAGCGATGAATGTGCTGATGGCGGGCGTGTCGTTAACTGGTCTTGGATTTCTTGTCGGGTTCATTACGACCGCCTTCGGGGGAGCTGTTTGGCTGATGCGCCGTGACGAGCGCTCAAGCGCAAAAGTCATGTTTGGCTTAGGACTCTATTGCGTCCTTTTGCAAATGGGCATTTGGTTGTTGATCGGGAATTCTTAACCAGGAGTTGCCGCCATGTCGCGCCGACAGCCATCGTGGTGGGGGCCAACAGCTTGCTTACTCGGCGCGTGTTCGTGGATGACCTTTTTTGCAGTCGTCGTTATTATCCAACGCTTTGAGGCGCAGCGAGCGGCCGGTCAACTTGAGCCAGGCGAGTCGTTGGCTGCGTTTCCGGGGATCGCTCGTGTCGCGCTGGGGGCAGCAGCGATCTTCGCTTTGAGCGGCTTTGCGTTAGCGATTGCCGACATGCTCCGCTCGGACCGCCGCCGCGGCTGGACGTATCTTGCGCTCTTTATCTGCGGCTGCCCTGGAGTTTGCATTTCAGGGATGTTCTTGATGTCGCTCATCGGCTAACGCAGCTTCGTTCTCCCGAAGCGCAATCTAAGTCTTTTATCAGTAAGACTATGCGCACGTTTGATTCGCCTGCTTGCCGCGTATGAGGAACCTATAGTTCCTCAGAGCCGGCTTCACCCGTTAGGGGTAGTCCGCCGGAATGGACCAATCCAAGTTCCAGCGTCGCGGCCCAGCGGTTGCGCGCACAGTTCGCCGGGGAGTTTTCAGATATGAAAATCGGTACACGCATCATTCTTTGCTCCTTCGGCGGCGTGGCCCTGCTAGGCGCGGTCGTCATTGGCACGTGGGCCTATGCCGATCGCTCGTTGCGGGCGAAGCAGGAAGAATTGATTAACAGCCAGGCCGTGGCGATTGGGTTGAATACGGCCGAGATGATCGCTGCCACGCGCGGCGTTTACACGGAAACGGTGGTCGGAAGCCTCAAGCCGCATGGCGTGAAATTCCAGCGTGCGCCGCAGGCCGGCGAAGGTCCGCTGCCCGCCGTGTTGATCGGCGGGATCTCGGAACGCATGAAAAGCCGTTCGACGGACTCGACCGTGCAATTCGTGTTGCGGAGCGGTTGGAATATCAACGCCGATCAAGGCATTATGTCGGAGTTCGAGAAGCAAGGTTGGACCGACCTGTTGAAGCAGGCGGAGCAGCTGCAAAACGTGCCGGTCGAAGAACGTTCCACGAAATATCAACCGTACTCGTTACGCGGCGAACTGCCGGACGGCACGCCGGTGATGCGAGTGATGACCGTCGACCTGGCCAGCGCGCAAAGCTGCGTCGATTGCCATAACCAGTTGGAACAAACGGCCGAGATCAAGGCCATTCGCGGCAACGAGCCGCTCAAGCAGTTCGCCTTGGGCGATGTGATGGGTGCCGTGGTGACAACAGTGCCGCTGGCCAAGGCGGAAGCGATTGTCGCCGAGTTGGCGAGCACGCAACAGGCAGTCAGCCGCACTATCTGGGGCGCCGTGGGCTTCGGCGCCTTGGCCGCCACCGTGGCGAGCATTTTTGTCGGGCGAAGGTTGTCTCGTCGGCTGGCCTCCGTCTCGTTACGGGCCCGGGAAATCGCGGAGGGCGATGGCGACTTGACGCAGCGTCTTGACGCCGATGCGAGTGACGAATTGGGTGAATTGTGCGGCAACGTGAATCGCTTCATTGCCCGGATTCAGGGCGTGATCGGCAAGATCGGCGGCAATTCGACGACCTTGAATCAGTCCTCGAACGAGCTCGCGGCGACGGCAACGCAATTGGCCGCCGGAGCCGAGGACGCCACGTCGCAATCGGCCACGGTCGCCGCCGCGGCGGAAGAAATGACCGTCAATATGAAACAGATGGCGCAATCTACGGACGCACTGTCGAGCAACGTGCAAGTCATCGCCGCCGCAGTCGAGGAAATGACGGCCAGCATTGCGGAAGTCGCCCGGAACTCGGAAACCGCGGCCGCCGTCGCGGAGCAAGCGGCGGATTTGACCGCCGAGAGTAACGTCCGCATGAGCGAGTTGGGTACCACGGCCAAGAACATCGGCCAGGTGATTCAGGTCATTCAGGATATCGCCGAGCAGACGAACCTGCTGGCCCTCAACGCGACGATCGAGGCCGCCCGTGCCGGCGAGGCGGGCAAGGGATTCGCCGTCGTGGCGACGGAAGTGAAAGAGCTTGCCAAGCAGACGGCCACCGCCACGGAGGACATTCGCGGGCAGATTCAAGGCATTCAAGGATCGACGGACGCCGCGATTCGCACCATTCAGCAAATCAATGGCGTCATCAATAATGTCAACGAAGTCTCGCGCACCATCGCTTCGGCCGTGGAACAACAGCGCGCGACCACGGATGAAATCGCCCGGAACGTCTCGAAGACGTCGTCGGTTTCGCAAACCGTGGCCCGGGGCGTGAATGAATCCGCCACGGCGGCCCAAGAGATCACGAAGAACATCGTGGGCATCGACCGTGTGGCGCATCAAACCTCGCTGGGCGCTGCTCAGGCCAAGCTATCCGGCGAACGCCTGGCGGAGCTCGCCGACCACCTGCAGGACCTGGTGGATGCGTTCAAGGTTTGAGCCGAGTAACATAACTGTTCGCGCGAGCGAGCCGATCTTCTCCCTGGGGATCGTGCTCGCTCGCCGAGCTGTTGGCAAGAATCCGTTCGCAAGGACGAATGACTTGCGTTACTCCTTCGCCCTGAATTCGTGCTCGATATGCCTGGATGGCTCTACTTCCTGTGGGTTGCGCTGCTGTTCTTGGCACTCTGCGGCGCATGGTTGGCGACGTTTTTTACGTTGCCCGGGAACTGGGTGATGGTGGCGCTGTGCGCCGCGTTCGCTTATTGGATTCCGGAGGCGGAACACGCCCGCGGGATCGGTTGGCCGGTCGTGATCGGGTTGGCCGTGCTCGCGCTGACGGGCGAGCTGCTGGAGCTCGCGGCGTCGGCGTTGGGTGCGACGAAGGCCGGCGGCAGCAAGCGCGCCGCGGCGCTCGCGCTCGTCGGCTCGATGATCGGCAGCCTGGTCGGGGCGGTACTCGGCTTTCCCGTGCCGGTCATGGGCCCGCTGATCGGCGTGCTGCTCTTCGGCGGGCTGGGAGCGGCCGCCGGTGCGGTGCTAGGTGAAAAATGGAAAGGGCGCGAGTTTGACGATTCAATTCCGGTCGGCACGGCCGCGTTTTGGGGACGCATCCTCGGTACCGTGGCCAAGAGCTCGGTGGGCCTGGGGATGATCGTCGTGGCGATGGTCAGTGCGCTGTTCTAACGCTTTATAGATTCGTTCCCGAAATGGCGAGCTTGGTTCGTTCGACAATCGTTTCGGCCCTGTTTGGTCTATTCGTCGGGCCAGGACCGATGGCCGTCATCATTCCTTGGCTTATCACTGGTTGGCGCGGCGAACCGGCCGCTGGTTGGTGGATTTTTCCGCAGCTGCTGGGCGTCGTAATGATCGCCGCCGGCTTGCCCCGCGTTGGTGGCGGCGATCGCCCGTTTCGTCCATGAAGGCCGCGGAACTCTGGCCCCCATCGTGCCGACGGAAAAGCTGGTGATTCGTGGCGCGTATCGCTTCGTACGCAATCCCATGTACCTCGCGGTGCTGGCAATGATTTTCGGCCAAGTGCTCGTGTTTCAGAGTTGGGCGCTTGCGGTTTATGGCACGATTGTCGCCGTCACATTTGACCTGTTCGTGCGGTTCTACGAGGAACCAACCCTTCAACGGACGTACGGCGATGAATACGTGCGCTACCGAGTGGCGGTGTCGCGCTGGGCGCCGAGAAGCTCACCTTGGCGCGGCGAAGACGACCGACCGACAGTTCGGCAGCCATGAAGAAGTGCGTTGGACTCGATTGGTCGGGCTCTCCCTGTCGCGACCAATCGAGTCGACCTGTCCGTGAAAAGATGGCCATGGCCCGTAACGGGCGCTCTAGGCCGCCATACCCCGGCGGCGGGCAACTAAGATTCACGGTGCACTCCATGTTCGACGACTCAAATTGGTCCTGGAGCCTGCGGGAAGGCTCCAGGACCAACCGGGTCGAACTTGAGCGCCTCATTCCAAATGCACGTACTGTGCCAGAGGTCTGAACTATTTTGCCGCGCGGCGCAAGTGTCTGCTGGGCAACGGATTATTGCGCCGTGTCCGTTTTTCTGGCTGGCCGGCGCGTTTGTAACTTCTACAATCCCCGCCAGTATTCGCAATGCGGTATGATTGCAACGCGTGTTTGGGCGCGCTCCAGGCGCTGACGCTTCTGGCTCCTTTGTGATCACGGTACCGACCGTTCCGATTTCCTAGTTCCGACTTTAGCGACCCGTCATGTCCCGTATCCGCACGATCGCCATTTTGCCGGCCATGTTCACCTTGGCCAACCTGTTTTGCGGGTTCTTCAGCATCGTAGCGGCTTCCCGCATCGATAAGCCGCTCTCGGCCGAAGTGACCCGGACGCAGGCGATTGGCACGCGAGTGCCGACGCAAATTGTCGAGGCGTTCGACGTCAACGACCCGACGCACAATATCGTCCTCTGCGGTTCGTTGATTTTTCTGGCGATGGTGTTCGACGCCCTGGACGGACACGTCGCGCGGCTCTCGCGGACGTCGAGCGACTTCGGGGCGCAGTTGGACAGCCTTTGCGACGTGGTCACCTTCGGCGCAGCGCCGGCGTTCTTGCTGGTGAAGATGTGTCCTTCGGTCGCCTGGTGGAGTCCTCATATCGTGTGGCTGATCCCGGCGTTGTTCGTCGCCTGCGCGGCAA
>JALHLM010000435.1 GCA_022844585.1 Pirellulales bacterium
TCGCGCCACGTCCCCGTTGGATGGGAATGAGCGTAGACAGCAAGCGGAAGAGCGTGGTCTTACCGCCGCCGTTCGGGCCGAGGAACACGAACAGCTCGCGCTCGGCGACGCTCAGCGACAGCGCATCGAGCGCCGTTCGCTCGCCGTAGCGATGCGTCACTTCGACGACTTCAATCGCCGCGCGGGACACCGACGTGGTCTCGAAGATGAAATCGTCGGCTTGCGCTCCGCGTCAGCGAGTCCTTTCGCGGAGCGAAAGGCGACGATGGGGAATTCGTAGTCGCCGCGAGCGCGTCAATGCGCCGCGGGCGTCGGCTGGCCGGAGGCAGGCTCGGCGTGATGCGTGGCATCGGCGGTTTCGGTCGCAGCCGGCTCGGCCATCCTCGCTTTGCGTTCGGGGGAGTATTTCCGTCCCCGTAGCCCGATGTCGGGCACGAGCGCCAGCATCAGGAACACGGCCATGATCGCCGGGGGAATCGTCAGCACGTATTTCCAATTGGCTTCCTGCTTCACGTGCATGAAGAACAGAATCACCAGCATCGCCTTGGTGCAGGAGACCGCCATCATGAACGTGCGTCCGGCCTCGACCGGAAATCGCTGACGCCAGAAATCGGTATAGGTCAAAAACGACATTGCCGACAACACGCACAACGCCACGAACACGGCGAAGTATTGCCCGGTGTGGCTATGCGTGTGTGTTCCTTCGTGACCGTGGCCGGCGTGGGAAGGGTCGTTTGCAGACATGGAAATCGACTCCAGGCAGTAGGCGGAGTAGGTGAAGTAGTTAGTAGGTGGAGTAGTTAGTAGGAATCTACTTCACCTACTAACTACTCCACCTACTCCACCGACTTCCTAAAACAAATACAACAACGGGAACAGGAAAATCCACACCAGATCGACGAAGTGCCAGTAGAGGCCGATGTTTTCGATCGCGCCCGCGCTGGCCGCGTTCAGGTTCCAACTGAGCATGATCGCGAAGAAGATCAGTCCGACGAGCACGTGGACGGCGTGAAAGCCGGTCAGGAGAAAATAGCTGCTGGCCCACATATTGCCGCCGGGAATCATGATCGGCAATCGCAGCCAGGGCATTTGATCGTTCAAACCCTCGTGGTGGGCCGCGCCGTGCTCGCCGACGGACATGGCGCTGGCAAGCGGCGCGATTTCCATCGCCAGGGCGTTGATGGCCACAAGGTCAGTGGTGTTCGTCTTGAGCTCCAACTCTTTGACGAACGCCAATTGCTTTTGCTCTTCCTCGGTGATGGCCGTGTCTTTCTTGGTGCGCAAGTCCTTGCGCTGCGTCGTTTCCTCATCCGTAAGCTCGGACTTGGCGTCCAGCGCCGCGAGCGCCTGCGCGTCCTCGTTGGTCCAGACCGGTTTGACCGTTAACGCTCCGCTGATTTCCTGGAGCCGCGCCCGGACGGCGGACGCGTAGTACAAGTCGGCTTTCTCGTAGATCCTGCTGTGCTGGGGCTTGGGGTAGATTCCGTGCGAGAATTTCGACGAGTATTCGTAGACTTTGATGCCCAGGAAGATCGATCCCAACAGCAGCGTCGCGCCCATGAAGGCCTTGGCGACGCCGGTCTTGTTCGACTTCGCCGCTTCCAGGCAATACACGATCGTCACGCTGGACAGCACGAGCACAAGCGTATTGAAGAAGCCGATCACCTCCACCAGATGGACGTCGTGCGGCGTCGGCCAGGTCGGCGCGCCGAAACGGATCACGATATACGCGCCGATCAACGCGGCGAAAAACATGATCTCCGTCGACAAAAACAGCCACATGAACAGCTTGCCGTTCGACAACGGCAACGCGGGCTGATAAACCAGGCGGACGTGATGGGAATGTTCGGCGGTGGACATGAGTCGGAAACTTTCTTGATCTCTTTCTTCGTGTGTGCGAGGAGCTGAGGGAATGTCGAATAGCTAAATCCGAATGTCGAATGAACGACGAATGACTAAATCACGAATGATCTGCGCCGATGGTTGAAGCGAGTTCAGCCATTAGACATTCGGATTTGATTCGACATTCGGATTTCGAAATTCGTCATTCCCTCCGTGTCTTCGCGGTGAGTTCTGTATCTGGCTAAATCAGTGGCACCAAAGTAAGTAGGCCCAGGATTGCCGGGAGGTATAACAGGCTGGCGCGCAACAGGCGGCGCGCCGAGGATTCGTCAAGCTGGCGGAAAAACTGCGCGGCGCAGACCAATTGCGCGATGCCGATCGTCAACGCCGCCACGCCGTAGATGGGCGTAGCAAAACTGACGAGCACGGGGATCAACGTCACGGGCACCAACACGGAAGCAGCCAGCACCGCCTGACGTCCGGCGCGTTGGCCAGTCGGATCGACGACGGTCAACATCTGCATGCCCGCCAAGGCGTAGTCGCGGCGATAAAGCCAGGCAATCGCCATGAAGTGCGGAAACTGCCACAGAAAAACGATCATGAACAGCGTGGCGGCGTTCACGTCCACAGCCCGGCCGGTCGCGGTCCAGCCCATCAACACCGGCAAGGCGCCTGCAACCGCGCCGACGGCCGTATTCGTCGCGCTACGGCGCTTCAGCGGCGTGTAGACGACGACATAGAGAAACCAGCTCAACAAGCCGAGGCAGGCGGTTACCTGATTGACCGCGAGCGCCAAATAACAAACGCCGATCACGGCCGTGATCGAACCGAACCAGGCCACGTCGCGCGAGCCTAAGCGACCGGCCGGCAAAGGCCGATCCGCCGTGCGCGGCATCAACGCATCGCTGCCGCGCTCCAACCATTGATTGAAGGCGCTCGCGCTCGTGGCGACCAAGGCGGTGCCGATCAACGCGTGCAACAGCACCGGCAGTTGCGGCGCTCCGTGTCCGGCGAGATAGAACGCCGTCGCAACGGTCACTAATTCCAGCACGGCGATCTTCGGTTTCGCCAGTTCGAGATAGTCGCGCGCGACGCGCAACACGTCCGTGGAATTCGTCGCCGCTTGCGGCACGCCAATCGAGGTCATGCTCATGCCGCCACCCCCAGGCCGATCGAGCCAGTGGTCGCGGAATGTCCCGCGGGCCGACGCAACAGTCGCGCGGATCGAATCGTCAGTAGCACCGCATTGACCAGGATCAACGAACCGACCGCCATATGTGCCGTGGTGACCATCACCTGCGGCAGCCCTTCTTGAACATTCGTGTGCGCCGCATTCCAGGCGTGCTCGCCGAGCCACTGCGGCCATTGGTAGTTCAACACCCAGGCCCCAACGCCGAGGAAAAGTTGCAGCGTGAACAGCATCGCGAGTCGATGCGCCGGCCGGGTCAACAGTCGTTCGCCGCAACCGGCACGAAGCGTCCGTACAACGAGCAATCCGACATACAACGTCAGCACCGCGGCCAGGACCAAGTGCAGTAACACCATCGCGCGGAATGAGCCGGGAGACGCGTCGACGGGAACATGCCGGAGCTGCGCTCCGAGCGTCAGTTGCAGGAACGCGAGCAAGCTCGTTGTTGCCGCGAGTGGCATGATCCGGGCATGGTCTTCAACGCGCGGCTGCGTCGCCGCCTCTCGCCACCAGCGGGAAGTAATCGTTGCCATCACGGCTGTCAGCGCGAAGAACGCCGGACCGGTACAGCCATGAATCATCGCCAAGGTGTTCTGATCAAGCTGCACGCGCATCCCGCCGAGCACGCCCTGGACGATAACCGCCACAAGCGTCGCGACGCCGAGCCACCGCGCGTAACGGCGTTCGTCATACAGCCAAAGTGTCACGCAGAGCGCGATGGACAATAACCCTGAGAGGCTGCCCAATAGCCGATGTCCATGCTCGATGAACAAATCCCAAGGGCCGAACAGCCACGTCTGCCAGGGATACAAAAACATGTTGTATCCAAAGGTCGTCGGCCAATCCGGCACGGCCATGCCGGCTTCCGTCGTGGTGACCAGTCCGCCCACCCAAATCAGCGGAAACGTCGCGCAGCACAACAGCACCGCCCAAAAGTGCGGTCGAAGCCAGGCAGCGCTAACGGGTGCGGAGGTCAAGGAAGTATCTTGGTCTTGTTGTTTTCCGAATGATGAATGATGAATGCAAAGTGATGAACGGTTTGAGCCTGCCAATTCATCATTCGCCATCCATCATTTTCCTAATGGTGCCCCAACTCCTCTTCATCGATGCCTTCCTTCGGCGGCTGCCACTGCGGGAAGTTGACCGAGTCGGACGCGGGCGAACCGTATTCGTACGGGCCGCGGTAGACGATCGGTTGCACGTCGAAGTTGCCGTGTCCCGGAGGGCTCGGGGCGAGCCACTCGAGCGTGTTGCTGTTCCAAGGATTACGCCCGCACGCCGGACCGAAGAGCAGGCTGTAGAAGAAATTGAAGGCGAAGACAATCTGCGCAGCGCCCATGCCGAGGGCACAGACGGTCATAAACTGATTCATGCCGAGCAAGTGTTCGAACGTCTGATAGTGATAAGGATCGGCCAGCCGGCGCGGGAAGCCGTTCGCGCCAAGGATGTGCATCGTGAAAAACGTGCCGTTGAAGAAAATGAACGACAGGAAGAAATGAATCTTGCCCAACGTCTCGTTCATCATCCGGCCGAACATCTTCGGGAACCAGAAATAGATCGCGCCAAACACACCGAACGCCGTGCCGCCAAACAGCACATAGTGGATGTGCCCGACGATGAAGTACGTATCGTGAATGAAAATGTCGACCGGCGTGGCCGCCATGAAAATGCCGGACAACCCGCCGATGATGAACATCGAGACGAACGACAGCGCGAACAGCATCGCCGAGGTGTATTCAATCCGCCCGCCCCAGATGGTGCCCAGCCAATTGAAGGTCTTAATGGCGCTTGGCAACGCGATCATCATCGTCGAAAGCATGAACGTGAGCCCCAGCGCGGGGTTCATGCCCGACATGAACATATGATGGCCCCAGACGATGAACCCGAGCCCGGCGATGCCGGCGATCGAGTAAATCATCGGCTTGTAGCCGAACAGCGGTTTGCGGGCGAACGTCGAGATGATATCGGAGACCATGCCCATCGCCGGCAGGATCATGATGTACACGGCCGGATGCGAGTAGAACCAGAACAAGTGCTGCCACATCAGCGGTTGCCCGCCGCCGGAACCGGCCGACATGTTGTTGACGACCAGCCCCTCAGGAATAAAGAAGCTGGTGCCGATCATGCGGTCGCCCAGTTGCATGAACAGGGCCGCGGTCAACACCGGCAGCGCGAACGCCTGCAGCAGGGCGGTGATAAACATGCCCCAAATGGTCATCGGCA
>JALHLM010000436.1 GCA_022844585.1 Pirellulales bacterium
ACGATCGCTGGAGAGAATCGCCGTGCCGGTTTCGTCGCAGACGCGGAGGGAGATCTTCCAACTGTCGGCCCAGTTCTCGGTCTGCTCGTTCTGGCAGACTTTCATCAGGATCACGTTCATGCCCGGCTTCAGATGGCCGCGGGCAATATACTGATCGAGGTCCTCGCCGGAGTGATACACCTCGTGCTCAGCCAGCAGTTCGCCGTTCAGCCAAAGCTTCGTGGCGTTCATCGTGCCCCAGCGGAACTCGACGTCCTGTCCCGACTCGCTGATGAACTCGGTGGCGATGTAAGCGACGACGCCTTTCTCTTTGGCCAGAATCGTGTTCACGTCGACGGCGCCCATCGGATCGAGCGTGACGTGCGGTTGCCATCGCGTGAGGCCGGTCTTGCCGGGATACTCCGCCTTGTAGTCGATGCCATGTTCCGGCGGATACGCCGTGGCGAAGCCCTTCCCACCGACGTTGTCGAACGGGCCGATGACTTGCCAGGAGAACAAGAAACCAAAGTGGCGCGAGAGATCGACCTCGTCGCCCAACTCCTTCAGCTTCGCGGCGATCGCTTGCACCTGATCCAGATCACGCGCGCCACCCAGCGCGGTGCGATACAGCGGCTTCAACTGTTCCGCGTCGGTCTCCTTGCCAGCCGCGTCCAGCAATCGAGCCACGGCGTCGCGGCGGAACTCCACGCTGGGGTCGTTCAACATGCCCGGGATCAGGCGATCGCCGGCGGTGGGGTCGGCCTTGGCGAGCCACTCGTATGCCAACCGTCGAGCACGCGGAGCGTGGCTCGTATCGAGCGTGAATTTCTCCAAGGCGTCGGCCGGGAGCTTGTCGCCTTTCGCAATGATGCGTTCACAAACCGCGTCCACCGCGGCGCGCAACCAGTTGGCGGCCAGCGGGTTGCTATCGTCCAACGCTTCCAGCAGAACCGGCAATTCTTCCGGTGTGGCTGCGGCCAGCGTCGGCCAGGACTGCTGAGCCGAGGTGTTCCCCGCCCCCAAATGGCCGACCCGCTGCACTGCCTCGATGGCGGCCGCCAGGTCACCGGCGTAAGCCGGCGCGGTCATTGCGAGCGCCACGAAAAGTCCCTGCAACCACTGCCTGCCCATGGGTGAGTGTCCTTCAGCCTGATGGAACCGGGTCAAAGTCCAGGTCGAGCGTATTCTAATGGGACCGAACAGTTCCGCAACGGCCCGACGCGAAAATAGGCCAATTTTTTAGCCAGAAGCGAATTGAGTCCTGCTTGGCCGGTGTTTTTGCGTGCCTTGGCATCGGAATTGAAATAAGACTACCGCAAAGCCGCGATGGCCACGATTCACGCACGCAGCCGCCAGCATTGCCGTATGGCTGATGCGAGATCG
Organism: Pirellulales bacterium; assembly: GCA_022844585.1. Taxonomy (GTDB): domain Bacteria; phylum Planctomycetota; class Planctomycetia; order Pirellulales; family JALHLM01; genus JALHLM01. The sequence continues at coordinate 1,363 of JALHLM010000436.1, forward strand.
TCCAGCGTGGTTTCCGGAACATCAGAATTATTTGCTCGCGTCGATTGCCAGTGCTAGGCTCAACGGCGCGTTGCACCACCGTACTCAGAAAGGATGACTGATCATGGCTTCGGCGACTTCCGCGACGCGTCAACAAGGGATGGGCGCGCTCCCGTTCGAACAGGGCGTGGCCTTCCGCGTCTGGGCGCCGCATGCCGAAGCGGTCTTCGTCATCGGCGACTTCAACGCCTGGGACGAACAGCGGCATCCGCTCATCAAGGAAGACAACGGCGTCTGGTACGGAGAAGTCGCGGAAGCCAAGGTAGGCGACGAATACCGGTATCTGATCGTCAACGGCGAGCAGCGGCTCTCGAAGATCGATCCCTATGCCCGCGAAGTGACGAATTCCGTCGGCAATGGCCTCGTGCATGATCCGACGTTCGACTGGCAGGGGGACTCGTTCAAGCTCCCGCCGTGGAACGAGTTGGTGATCTACGAAATGCACATCGGCACTTTCCGCGACGAGGAAGGCGGCACGCCAGGCACGTTCGCCCATGCGATTGAAGGCCTTGCACATTTGAAGAAGCTGGGCGTGAACGTCCTGGAGATCATGCCGGCGGCCGAGTTCGCGGGCGATTTCTCCTGGGGCTACAACCCGGCGCATATTTTTGCCGTCGAGCAGGCCTATGGCGGCCCAATCGCGTTCAAGGAGTTTATCCGCGAAGCCCATAAGCAAGGCTTCGGCGTGATCCTGGACGTCGTCTACAACCACTTCGGACCGAGCGACCTCGATCTCTGGCAATTCGACGGCTGGAGCGAGAACGACGGCGGTGGCATTTATTTCTACAACGACTGGCGCAGCGAAACCCCTTGGGGTAACACTCGCCCCGACTACGGGCGTGGCGAGGTGCGGCAATTCATTCGCGACAACGCGATGATGTGGCTCGAGGACTATCACGTCGACGGCCTGCGCTACGACATGACGCTCTACGTCCGCACGGTCCGCGGCGAGGGGACCGACCTGCCGGAAGGCTGGGGGCTCGCGCAGTGGATCAATGGGGAGATCGCGCAGAAGTATCCAGGCAAGATCACGATCGCCGAGGATTTGCAAAACAACGCCTGGCTCACCAAGGACGTCGGCGCCGGCGGCGCAGGCTTCGGCGCGCAATGGTGCGCGGAGTTCGTGCATCCGATTCGTGAGGCCGTGATCCAGCCTGACGACGAGCACCGTTCGCTGCATGACGTTTATGCCGCGCTCACCTTCGCCTACAACGGTGACGCGTTCGAGCGCGTGATTTACAGCGAATCGCACGACGAAGTCGCCAACGGGAAAGCCCGGGTGCCGTCGGAGATCGCGCCGGACGACCCGACGAACTTCTTCGCGCAGAAACGTTCCACGCTGGCGGCCGGATTGGTCTTCACCTGCCCCGGCATTCCGATGCTCTTCCAGGGACAGGAGTTCCTGCAGGGCGGTTGGTTCCAGGACACGGTTCCGCTCGATTGGGACCTGACCGACGAATATCGCGGCGTGGTTCGCCTTTACCGCGACCTGATCCGCCTCCGTCTCAACCGCGCCGGCGCCACCCGCGGACTGTGCGGGCGCAACATTCAGACGTTCCACCTCAACGAACCGGAAAATGTGCTCGCCTACCACCGCTGGGACAATCACGGCGCCGGCGACGACGTGGTCGTCGTGGTGAATCTCTCCAACACGCATCACGAAGGCTACAAGATTGGCTTCCCCTGCACCGGCGACTGGAAACTGCGCCTGAACTCCGACTGGCAAGGCTACAGCCCCGACTTCAAGAACCACCCCAGCGCCGATGTCGCCGCGAAAGAAGACGACTACGACAACCTCCCAGCCAGCGGCGAAATCAGCATCGGGCCGTATACGATGTTGATCTATTCGCAGGATCCGCCGCAATGAGCTAGGATGAAGGCCATGTCGCGGCAACTTCACTAAGTTTCCGGAGCGGCGGCAATGGACAGCAATCCGTACGAAAGCCCGGCGTCGTCAAACGACGCGAACATTCGCAGCGGCAGTCCTGGTAAGCGGCTGTTTTTCACGATGCTGGCAGTGCTGGGCGGCTTGGGCCTGCTGGTAGCTCTCCTGCTACCGGCGATGCGGCCATCCAGGGAGGCCGGGCGGCGCGCTCAATGTTGGAATAACCTTAGGCAAATTGCCGTCGGACTGCACCTCTACGAACAGGAATACGGAGCGCTTCCGCCCGCATACACCGTTGATGCCGAAGGCCAGCCGCTGCACAGTTGGCGGACGTTGATTCTGCCGTTTATGGAGCAAAAGGCTTTATATGGCGTGATCGATCTCACGAAACCGTGGGATGATCCTGTTAATAAGAAGGCACGCGACGCAATCTTGCCCACTTATCTGTGTTTGTCGAAAGACGGAAGCATGGAGCAGACGACATACCTCGCGATCGTGACCCCTGGAGGCTGCTTCCTGCCAACTGAATCGCGCAAGCTGTCCGACATTACCGACGACCATGCGAAAACCCTGATGGTCGTCGAAGTCGACGCGAAACACGGCGTCCCGTGGATGTCGCCGACGGACGCCGACGAAGAATTGATCCTTAGCTTGACCTCGTCCAAAAGTCTCTCGCACGCCAGCGGCATGAACGCCGTGTTTGTGGACGGTCACGGCAGTTTCTTGGACACGGATACCACGGCGAGCCACCTCCGTGCGATGATTTCCATTGCTGGCCGTGATGATGAAACTTTAGATGAGGATTAACTCGAAGTCTGGCAATTGAGGAGTATCCATGAACACCGAGTCGAACGCCAACCTGCCGCGCGAGGACAAGACGGTGGTTCAGCGGCGGATCCTGCACTTTGCAGTTATAGTCGTTGTCCTGCTGATTTTTGTCGCTCTGTTGCTGCCCGCGTTTCAAGGGGGCAGAGGAACTCCCTCGCTGCGATCGCATTGCTTCAACAATCTCAAACAGATTGCGCTCGGGCTACGGAACTACGAACTAACTTATGGGGAGTTGCCGCCGGCCTATACCGCGGACGCGACGGGATGCCCTTTGCACAGTTGGCGGACGCTGATCTTGCCCTTCATGGAAAGCACCAGCGTGTATCAGACGATCGACCTTACGAAACCGTGGGACGACCCGGTCAACAAGGCGGTCTCCGATAAGCCCTTTTGGCCGTATGTTTGCCCGGCATTCGAAGGTCCAACAAACCACACGACGTACCTGGCGATCGTCGCCCCTGGCGGCTGCTTTCGAGCGCGCGAAGGTCGCAAGTTGTCCGATATCACGGACCGTCACGAAACGACCATCATGGTCATCGAGGTCGATTCCAAGCACAGCGTGCCATGGATGTCGCCGCAGGACGCGGACGAAGAGCTGGTCCTGGGGCTGACCTCATCCGATACCATCCCACATTTTAGCCGGTACTGTGGTGTAAATGTGGACGGACGCGGCACATTCCTGCGCACGGACGTGGATGCCAGCAAGCTTCGAGCAATGATCTCTATCGCCGGTGGCGACGATGACGTGCTTCTTGAAGATTAGCTCGATCTCTGGCAATAGCGGAGTGTATTCATGAGCACCGAGTCGAACGCCAACCTGCCGCGACGAGAAAAACCGGTTGCCTGGTGGCGGGTATTGCCGGCGCTGGGGATCTTCATCGTGATCGGCTTTCTATTTGCCTCCATAATTCCTCAGCTTGGCCACCAACAAGCATCTGACCGCGCCCAATGCATCAACAACCTTAAGCAAATCGCGATTGGCTTATTGAACTACGAGACGAAATATAAGGAATTCCCGCCGACCTATACGGTCGATGCCGACGGAAGGCCCCTTCACAGTTGGCGAACGCTGATTCTTCCCTTCATGGAAGAAGGCGACAG
>JALHLM010000437.1 GCA_022844585.1 Pirellulales bacterium
GATCAGGCCGGCGACGTTTCTGGTCGTTTTTTCGTAGCGGGTGAAAATGCGGCGGCTTTCCTTGAGCCGGCCGATCAGGTTTTCGATGATGGCGCCGGCAACGATCGAGTCGCTTGTTGAATTTCACGGGACGTTGGTCGCGGTCTTGGTTTTCGGCCGTGGGGATCACGGGCTGGATGCCAAGTTGAAGCAGGTATTCGTCGATCCAGTCGGCGCGATAACCTTGATCGCCGGCGAGTGCGACGGGCCAAGCGACGCGCTGGCCGTGGCTATCCTGGAGAGTCTGGTCCGCGTGTTCCAACAACGTGTCGAACACCGTCGATTCATGGGTTTATCCGGCCGTCAAGTGAAAGCAGAGCGGGTGGCCTTGGCCATCGCAAAGCATGTGGATTTTTGTCGTAAAACCGCCGCGAGAACGGCCTCATGCCTGATCCTCCGGCGCTTCGTCGTCACTTTTTTTGAGCCGCCCGCGGCGCAACGATGCGCGCGAATCGCCGTGCCATCGACGCACCAGAGTTCTTGATCCATCACGCCAGCTTCGAAGAACGCCGCTTGCAACCGCCGCAAAATAGCGTCGAGCTTGCCGTGGAAACTCCATTCATTGAACAACCTCCACACCGTTTGACACGGGCCGAATTCCTCCGGCAGATCTCGCCACGCGGAACCCGTTCGCAAGATCCACAAGATGCCATCCACGACCATCCGGCGATCCGCTCGCGGCCGACCCGTCTTGGCCGGCGGATCGAACAAACCGTCAATCAACTTCCATTCCTCAGCGGTCAACAATTTCCGCGCCATCTCAACAGCCCTCCGTGGCAAAAACGAAACCCAGCGACATCGTCGCCGCTCCACTTGGTTTGCGCTGCTTGACATGGTATTGGCGAATCCCTAGATTGCGCAATGGTTTAATGCCGTCCACGGGGTCGTCGAGCCAGCGGTTTGGCTGGTTACACATGTCTGCCAGAATTAGTGTGAGCCTGGGGGAGATCGCCGCCTCCGTTGGTTTGCCGCTAGCGCAAATCGAAAGCACCGTGGAATTGCTGGACGCGGGGAATACGATCCCGTTCATCACCCGGTATCGCAAAGACCAGACCGGCGGTCTGGACGAAGAGCAGATCCGACTCATCGAGTCGCGACTGGCGCGTCTTCGTTTACTGGCGGAGCGGAAGCAGACGATTCTGCGCTCCATCGAGTCGCAAGGAAAGCTCACGCCCGAGCTGGCGCAAGCAATCCAGGATGCGGACTCGACCAAGCGCCTCGAAGACCTGTACCTGCCGTTCAAGCCGCGCAAGCAAACGCTCGCCACCCAGGCCCGGGAACGCGGCTTGGAAAAGCTGGCGGAGGAAATCCTGGCGGCCGATCCGGCCTGCTTGGACCTGGATCGCCGGGCGGCGGATTTCATCAATCCGGATCGCAAAGTCGCGACCATTGCCGACGCCCTGCTCGGCGCCGGGCACATCCTGGCCGAATGGTTCAGTGAGCGCGCCGACCTGCGCGGCAAACTGCGCGAGATTGTCGCGCGGACGGGCCGCTTGATCAGCGTGGCGATCGATCCCGAACGTGGCGCGGCGGCAACGCCCTCGGCGAAGGCGGAAGCGCCAACGCCGGCTGCGGAGGCGCACGAACAAGCTGCGACCGTTGAGAGCGCTGCCGTCGAAGCCGAACCGGAGTCGGCTGCCGAACCAGAGCCGGAATCAGACGAAGCGTCGCACGTTGACGAGGAAGCGCCGGCGGAGGAAGCGGAGCACGCCGAGGAATCGGCCGAGAATTCTCCGGAAGTGGAGACGGGCGAGTCGATTGAAGCGGCTTCGGAAGCTGCCCCGCAAGCGTTGGCGGCTGTCGAGCCAACCCAAGCGGCGGCGCCTGCTCCGGCCGCGCAGGCCAAGCAGAGCGTGAATGCCAAGGCTGCCGCGCGCAAGAAGGCCAAAGAGCGCGAACGTGAGCTGAAGGAAAAACATCAGGCGAAGGCCTTTCGCGATTACTTCGATTTCGGCGAGGCCATCAGCAAGGTGCCGCCCCACCGGATTCTGGCGATCAATCGCGGCGAGCGGGCGCATGTGCTGCGCGTACGCGTCGACGCGGACTTTCAAGCCATCGAGCAGGCTGCTTTCGAGGCGCTCATTCGGGAAGATCATCCGCACGCGGACTTTCTCTGCGGCTGCGCGATGGACGCTTTGCAACGGCTGATCTATCCGAGCCTGGAACGCGAAGTGCGTCGCGAGCTCACCGATGAGGCGGAGTCGCACGCCGTCGATGTCTTCGCGCGCAATCTGCGGAGCTTGTTGTTGCAATCGCCGGTGCGGGATCGCCGGTTGTTGGCGGTCGACCCTGGCTTCAAGAGCGGCTGCAAGTTGGCGGCAATTGACGAGTTTGGCCATTTGCTCGCCCACGCGGTGGTGCATTTGGTCGGCAAGGAAGATCGCCGGGCGGCTGCCAAGGCCAAAATGTTGGAGATGATTCGCGAACATCAATTGTCGGTGATTGCCATCGGCAACGGCACCGGCTGCCGCGAGACCGAAGAGTTGGTCGCGGAGATGCTCACCGGCGAACTTACCGAGGCCGGCGCGGCGTATGTGATCGTCAACGAGGCCGGCGCCAGCGTTTATTCCACGAGTCCGATCGGCCGGGAGGAATTCCCGAATTACGACGCCACGCTGCGCGGCGCGATTTCCATCGGGCGTCGCTTGCAGGATCCGCTCAGCGAGTTAGTCAAAATTGACGCCGCGAATATCGGCGTCGGCATGTATCAGCATGACGTCAAAGCGAAACACTTGCGCGATTCGCTCGACGGCGTCGTCGAGTCGTGCGTGAATTTCGTCGGCGTCGACGTCAACTCCGCCAGCCCGGCGTTGCTGCGATACGTCTCCGGTTTGAATCAACTCACAGCGCGGCGGGTGTACGATCACCGCGCGCAACATGGCCCGTTCAAGTCCCGGGAGGATTTGAAAGCCGTCGCCGGCTTCGGCGACGCGGCGTTTATCCAGTCAGCGGGCTTCTTGAAAATCGCCGGCGGCGACAACCCGCTCGATACCACTTGGATTCATCCCGAAAGCTACGCCGTGGCGACGCAGGTGCTGGAACGCCTCGGCGGCACCACCGCGGATCTGGCGGACAAGCAAAAGCTGAGCGAGCTGGCAGGGGCGGCCGACAAACTCGATTTGGCAGCCATGGCGGCCGAATTGCAGGTCGGCGTGCGGCTGTTGCAAGACATCATCGCCCAGTTCAAACGTCCTGGCCGCGATCCGCGTGAAGAATTGCCGCAACCGATCTTCAAGAAGGGCGTACTCAAGCTGGACGATTTGGCGCCCGGACTGGAACTCGCCGGCACCGTGCTCAACGTGGTGGACTTCGGCGCGTTCGTCGATGTCGGCCTCAAGGACACCGGCCTCGTCCACGTGAGCCAGATGGCCGATCGCTATATTCAGACGCCGCATCAAGTGGTGTCGGTGGGCGATATTGTCCGCGTCTGGGTGTTAGAAGTCGACAAAGAACGGCGCCGTGTTTCGCTCACCATGATTGCGCCGGGCACGCAGCGGCAACATCCGCAGCCCCGGCCGCGATCCGAGGAAAGTCGACCGCCGCGCGATGGTCGTGGACCGCAGCAGCAACAACGTCGTGGTGGCGGACAACAATCGCAGCGACCGGCAGCCGTTGGCGCCGGAGCAGGCGGACCGCCGCCACAACGCCGCGCGCGCGGTGGCCCGCCTCAGGGGGGCAATCGCAAGCCGCAGCGCCGGCAACAGGACTACGTCCCGCCACCACCGCCCAAGCCGCGTCCCTTGGTGCCGATCACCGAAAAGATGCGCGAAGGGCAAGAGCCCATGCGTACCTTCGGCGACTTGATGCAGTTCTTCAATCAGGCGAAGACGCCGCCCGAACAGCCGGGCGATTCCGCCGGTGAAAGTACGAGCGCATAGTCGCCCCCTCCGGCACGGAATTGCGCCCCTGGCAAGCGGTGTTCGGCCCGTTAGAATGCGCATGGCGAACGAGCACTGCCTGCGGTGATCCGCTGGCTCGTTGCTCACGCCAGGTCTTTGAAATATCGCGTCGGTCCCCGCAAGGCTCGTGCATGACGACAGAGCTGGCTCGCACTCCGCTTCATGACTGGCACGTTGCGCACGGGGGGCGCATGGTCGACTTCGCCGGCTGGTCGATGCCGGTGCAGTACACGTCGATCGTTTCGGAACATCAGGCCACGCGGACGCAAACCGGCCTGTTTGATATTTCTCACATGGGCCGACTGCGCTTCAACGGCCCCGGCGCGGCCGCGTTTCTCGATCGACTTGTCACCCGACGCGTGACGGACATGACGCCCGGCCGTATTCGGTATGGCCTTGTTGTGAACGAACAAGGCGGCGTACTCGACGACGTCCTCACGTATCGTCTGCCGGCCGCCAACGGCGGCGACTTCTACTGCCTGGTCGTAAACGCCGGCAATCGGGAAAAGATTCTCAATTGGCTCGCGCCGCGCTTGGCCGACGTGCGCGACGTTGCCATGACGGATATGACGCACGCCTTGGCGATGATCGCCGTGCAAGGTCCGGGTGCGCTTGAATGCGCTCGGCCGCTGCTGGATGTCGACCCGGCCAAGCTGAAATACTACACGGGCGTGGAGTCGCAAATTGCCGGGCAGGCCGGCATCGTCAGCCGCACCGGCTACACGGGCGAAGACGGCGTCGAGTTGATGCTGGATTCCGTTCAGGCCCCCGAAGTCTGGGAGCGCTTGATCGCCGCCGGCGCCACCGCCTGCGGCCTCGGCTGTCGCGACACCTTGCGACTCGAAGCGGCGATGCCGCTCTATGGGCATGAGTTGACCGAGGCGATCGACCCGTACACCGCCGACCTCGCGTTCGCCGTCGACCTTGATGGACGTGATTTCACAGGGCGCGAGGCCCTCGCGAAATTGAACGAACGCCCTGCGCCGCGAACTCGCGTCGGACTGACGCTCTCCGGCAAGCGAGTGCCGCGCGAGCATTTCGCGGTGCAAAAGGATGGCGTCGACGTTGGTGAAATCAGCAGCGGCACCTTTTCGCCGACGCTGGATATGCCGATCGCGATGGCCTACGTCGATCGCGCGCACGCCGCGCTGGATACCGAATTGCTCGTCGACATTCGCGGCCGCGGAGAAGCGGCCCGGGTCGTGAAACTTCCCTTTTATCGTCGCCAGAAGTAAGGAAACCGCGCCGTGACTCCCAACGATTTGCTGTACGCCA
>JALHLM010000438.1 GCA_022844585.1 Pirellulales bacterium
CCGCCCCGACCTCTTTCAAGGTCAGCGGTTCGTTGCGACCATCCAACCCGTAGCGGCTCTTGATGATCTGCTGCTCCCGCTCGTCCAGCTTGTCGAGAATGCGGCCCACCTGGAACTCCCGCAGGCGCTGCCCGCTCTCCTGCTCGTACTGATCGGCCCGCTGATCCTCCGCCGCCAGGAACATCTCCTGCTGCGTCGTGCGGAAGCGGTCGCGATGCTTGAGCGAATCCGGGATCGTCCTCGCGAAGTTCTTCATGATCGCCCACGAGGCGTACGTGCTGAACTTGTTGCCGCGGGCGTAGTCGAACTTCTCCACCGCGCGGATCAACGACATATTCCCGTCGCTGACCAACTCGAAGAAGTTGTCCGCCATCCCGACGTGCCGCTTGGCAATCGAAACCACCAACCGCAGGTTCGCGCGGATGATCTTGTTCTTGACGGCCACCGACGCTTCGTACAGCCGCTCGATCTCGTCCATATCCGCGCTGCGGGCATGGCTCGGATCAAGCTGCGCACGCAGCTTGGCCGCGTGGTGCTTGAGGTAGTTGAACTGCCGGAACAGGTGCATTTCCTGCTCACGATTCAACAACGGCACCTCGTACAAGCTGGCCAAATACGGCGGCAATCCGGCGGGCAACCGCGTCTTCCGCGGAGCTTCTTCCGCGGCCGGCATCGGTCCCATGACGATCGACTCGGCATTCGCCTCGTCGAACAACGGGTTCGTGATGCATTCCATCGGCAAGGCCATCAGCCGCGCCGCGCGCATCTCGTTGATGATCCGGTAAATGCTGGTCTTGGTGCGGCCATACTTCTTGACCAGCGTCTCGACCGGCGTGCCACGACGATAGAGCTGGAAGATCTTTTCCTTCCCCTCGTCGGTCAGCGGTCCGGTGTGATCCGGAAACACCGCGGCGTCCGGGTGATCCTTGTCAAACTGCCGCAAGGTGTAACGCACCGTTTCCACGCTGCGCCCCATTTCCTTCGCCAGCCGCTTGGTGATTTCTGACGTACTGCCTCCGTCCCGGGCCAATCGCCGGGCGTTAAGAATGATTTGTTCGCGGTCAATCTGAGTGAGCTGGCTGAACTTGCCGCCGCGCTCGACGCGTTCCGCATGATCCTGCACAAAGCGATCGACCGAGCTCTGCAAAAATCCCACCCGCTTGCGCCCGTCGACCATAAAGCGGCGGCCCACCAGCCCCTGGCGGCGCCAACGCGAAATCGTCTTGGTCGAGACGTTTAGCATGCGGCCCAATTCTTCGACGCTCAGCACGCGCTCGCCCGCATCGTGGACGGGAATATCCGCCGAGTCCGACAGATCCTCCACGAACAGCGGCAGGTCGTGCTGCGCTTCGCGGCCGGTGATCTTCAGATCTGGATACGTGTTCGGGCGGAAGTCGGTGATCCGGTAGCACAGATACTCATAGGTATAGGTGCGCTTCGGATCGATTTCCGACAGCAAGTGTTCGGCGCGGTCGATCTGCTCCATCCGCCGTTCGCGCGGCGCGAACTTGACCTGCTGGTCGCGGAGCTGACGGAGTCCAGGATTTTTGTAGGTGACGTGCATGATGCTACCTCTTTCGCGCTGAACCTTGGCGGTGTTCCATGCGATCCCATCGCCCGACAAAGCTGTATTTCCAAGATGTCCCGCGGCTCCTAACCCCATCGTGGCCGTTAGGACCCGCAAATGTTAACGACTCTCGTGGCAATTGAGTTCTCGATTTCACAATGACTTTCGAGAGCTCGCTTCCCCCTTGCCGTTCGCGTCAACCCTTCTACGTACTCAAGTGATGTTTTGTCGAAGAAAAGTTCACTGCTTTTGATTCAAGTTCCAGGGCAAAGGTTTCCAACATTCGCGAAGTTGTTCGATTCTGAAGCAACTGCGGCATTTTTGCTCACCAGCTTCCCGCAGCCTCCCAGCGACCTACCTCTAATTCGCCTGCCCCTGCCGATCCTTTGCCGCCCGCCGACCGCAAGCTTTGACTTGTCGTAACACTTTGCCAGGCAATGGATTGCGAAGTCCCAACTGAATTATGCCCGATTCCTGGAGGAGAGGACGGCTGCCAGGCACGCTTTGGATTGAACTTTCCCCAATTCCTAGACGATGCTGCCAAAGTGGCCGTTGCGATCGCCCTTATCAGCACATTCCGTTCCGAACTGAAAAAAGAGCCCTTCCCTATGAAGTTTCACCTGCTACGGCGCTCGGTTGCCGCGACCTGCCTATTGGCGACGCTCGCGCTGACTACCACGGTTAAGGGGGCCGGTCAGGCGCTCACCAGCGCACGCAAGGCAGGCGATACCGATCGCGTCGAAGCCACGCTCGAAGTCGGCGGCACCCTCAAAATGGTGGGAGAGTCCGGCGTCGAGAAGCTCAAGATGACGGCGTCGGGCACGGCCAATTATCACGAAAAACTCTTCCAACGCGCCACGCCCGATTGGGTGAAGCTGCGCGCCTTGCGCGAATACGAGGCCTGCCAGGCCACCATCCAAGTTGAAGAACGCACCACCACGCCGACGCTGCGCCCCGAGCGCGCCTCCATCGTCGTCGCCGGGCAAGAGAAGGTACTGCAACTCTTTGGTGTCGACGGCCCGCTGACGCGCGATGAACTGGAACTGATCGAATTGCCGTGCAACACGGCCATCCTGGACGAGCTGTTGCCGACAAAACCCGTCGCGGCCGGCGACACTTGGGACCACTCCGCCGAACTGACCGCCGCCCTCTTCGGCCTCGACGCCGCCGGCGTTTCGGATTTGAAAAGTAAGCTCATGAAAGTGGAAGGCAATGCCGCCACGATCGAACTGAACGGCCAGATCCAAGGCGCCATCAAAGGCGTGACGACGAAGATCGACGTCAAAGCCCGCTACAGATTCGACCTCAAATCAAAACGCGTCACCTGGGTTGGTTTGCTGCTCAAGGAAGACCGCTCCATCGGCCACGTCGGCCCCGGCATGGAAATCACGGCCAAGTTGCAAATCACCATCCAGCCCGGCGCGAAGCACGAAAAGCTCACCGCGATGAATGACGCCGGCGCTTTGCAGGAACTGGCGCCCGAGCACGCCATGCTGGAGTATGAGCCGCTGAAGGGGTACTACCGTCTGCTCTACGATCGTCGCTGGCACGTCATGACCGACGAACCAACCCTCGTCTCGATGCGCCTGGTCGATCGCGGCGAACTCCTGGCACAAGCCAAGGTCTCGACGCCCGTGGGCGCGTCGCACGCTCAAGCGTCCACCATCCAGGCCTTCCAGCAAGAAATCCAAAAGTCGCTGGAAGAAGAATTCGGCCAATTCGTGGAATCCACCACGTCAGAAAACAGCCTCGGCGTTACCACCCACCGCGTCGTCGTTCACGGCGTCGTCTCCGAACTGCCGATCGAATGGCGCTACTACTTGCTCGTCGGCCCCGCCGGCCGCCAGGTCGTCGTCGCCTTCACGCTCGAAGAAGCACAAGCCTTACGCTTCGGCAACGCCGACGAAACCCTGATCGACTGCCTGGAATTCCACCAACCCAAACCCGGCGAAACCGCGAAAGCGGTCCGCTTGAAAGTGCCAGTTGCGGACGAGACGGCGCAGACGATCCGGTTGAAAGTGCGGTAGTTGTCTTTCGAAAGTGAACGTGTCCTGGCTAGCAGTGTCTTAGTTGCTCCATGTAGTTAGAATTGCGGTGTGGGAGCGACGGCCATGAATTCGAAGAAAAAGTCCATTCTTGATCGCATCAAGCACCTTGAGGACGCGATCGCCAGGGGACATGAGTATCTGAAATCCGGTGCGCATGCGCAATGGTCAGGATTTCGGCCTTTGTTTGCTGCCAAGGAGAGAGACGGAATCGCGCTTCCGCCTCACCCGGACTGGGTGAAGAACGTGTTCCTTCCACGACGAGAACGCTCGTTGAAACAAGCGGAAGAATCGCTTGAACGAGTAAACGAGTTGTCGGACTAAGCCCCTAAGGGGCGACCGTCAGTTGCCAGGGGTGGCAACCCCTGGTGAAGGTGGCAAATCAGAACACCGTAGCCCCATCGGGGCGGCCGATACATGCTTCACGTGCGCCGGCCGCCCCGGTGGGGCTACATCACAAAATGGTCGCGCCATGATCCAGGGGTTGCGCTGCGCTTACCCCTGGCTACTAACGGTCGCCCCGTTGGGGCTTAGCGATTCATGCCCGCTACTGCTGCCGCGCCACCACAAAATAAGTCAGCCCTTCCAGCACCATCTTCGCGGCGCTTTCGGGAAGCTGGGCGATCTCCGCCCGAGCCTGCGTCGCGAATTCCTCGGCCCGAGTGCGGGCATAACCAAGGGCGTCGCACTGCGTGAACCACGGCTGCAGCGCCTCGCGGCGGTGATTGCCGGATCGCGTGAGGATCTCCAGGATCGATGGCTTTTCGCTCGCCGAGACTTGCTCCAGCAGTCGGATCAGCGGTAGCGTCGGTTTCTGCTGCTCCAGGTCGGTCCCCAGCGACTTCCCGGTCGTCGCCTCGTCTCCTTCGAGGTCCAGCAAGTCGTCGACGATCTGGAAGGCAATGCCGAGCGCACGGCCGTAGCGCCCCATCGCGGCGGTGAGTTGCTTGTCCGCGCCGGCGTAATGCGCGCCAAGCAAGCAAGAACAAGCCGTCAACTCCGCGGTCTTGGCCTCGATGATGCCGAGGTACTCGGCTTCGGTCAGCGAATACTTCGCCCGGCTATCGATCTGCCGCAGTTCCCCTTCGCAGACGATATTCGTCGCCCGGCCGATGACCTGGCAGGCATAAGTCGTTTCGAGCGTGCTGGCCAAATAGAACGAATGGGTAAACAGAAAGTCGCCCAAGAGCACGCTCGCCTGGTTATCCCAGCGGGCGTTGACGGTCTCCAAATGGCGACGCATCGCCGCCTCGTCCAACACGTCGTCGTGCACCAATGTCGCGGTGTGAATCATCTCCACCACGGCCGCCAACACGTGGTGATCCTTCGTCACCCGCCCGCAGGCCTGCGCCGCCAACAACAACAAGGCCGGCCGCAACCGCTTCCCGCCCAGCCGGAAGCCGTGCTTGACCAACTCATCAACGAACGGGTGGTCGCTGCGCAGCTCAGCCTTCAAGATCTGCTCGACCCGCGCCAATTCCTCACGGATCGGGGCGTAAAGCAAATCCAGTTGCTGGCGAGTTTCCGGCCGAACAGCGGCAACGGGCGTCATCGAGCGTTCCTGCAAATCTTGATCAA
>JALHLM010000439.1 GCA_022844585.1 Pirellulales bacterium
GGACGTGGCGCTGGTCACCGAGAATGCGTCGGCGGATTCCGCGACGCGGTCGATGTCGCGCAGTTTGGAAGACCCGGCATTCGCGGGACGCGTGGCCGAGGTGTCGAGGGATCTCGCTTACCATGTGACCTACGACGGCCGCCGCAGCGAGACGTATCGCGTCAAGGTTTTCGACTACCCGGCGGTGGAGCGGGTCGACGCGATCCTGCATTATCCTGCGTTCACAGCGAAGGAATCGCAGACGATCGAAGACATTCGCCATGTCACCGCGGTGGAAGGGACGGAGTTGACGCTGATCGCGCGGCTGAACAAGCCGGTGCGCGAAGCGCGCTTCAAGGACGAGAAGTTCGGCGATCTCGCGTTGACGGCCGATGCGGACGATCCTCGCGTGGTGCGGACGACGTTGACGTTGAAGGACTCGCGGCGCCTCAGCTCCGAGTTGATCGACGCCGAAGGACGCCAGCAAAAGCAGGCCACGGAGATTGCCATCAAGGTGCTGCCGAATAATCCGGCGACGATCACGATGAAGCGGCCGGCCGGAGATGCGCAAGTGTCGCCACTGGAGGAATTGGAGTTGATGGCGGAGTTGGCCGACGACTACGGCGTCTCGCAACGAGGCATTCAATTCACGACCGCCGATGGCGAGGCGCACGAGGTGACACTCGGCGGCGGCGAATCGATCGCCAAGAAGATCGAGGCGAGTCACCTGCTGGATTTCGAGAGTCTGCAGGCGGAGCCGGATCAACTCGTCTCGTTCTACTTCTGGGCGGAAGACATCGGCCCGGACGGCCAGCCGCGGCGGACGCTGGGCGACATGTATTTCGCCGAGGTGCGACCGTTCGAGGAGATTTTCCGCGAAGGAGAGGCGCCCAGCGGAGGCGAACAACAGCAGCAGCAACAGCAGGCCGGCGGCGCGATGCAGGCCGTCGAGGAGTTGGTGGAGTTGCAGAAGCAAATCATCGCCGCCACGTGGAAGCTGATTCGCCGTGAGACGCGGGAAAAACCGAGCGAGGAATTCGCGGCGGACAGTCAACTGCTGGTCGAATCGCAGCAGCAGGCAATCGAACAGGCGACCGAGGCGGCGCAGGAGTTGACGGATCCGAAGTCGATGCAGGCGATGGAAGCGGCCGTGAAGGCGATGGGCGAGGCGTTTCAACGCCTGCAGGCCGCGCACGACAACGCCGCGCCGGCGGAACACAAGCAGGCGCTCACGGCGGAGCAGACCGCGTATCAAGCATTGCTACGCTTGCGCGCGCGGGAATTTGAAGTGGTGCAGAGCAATTCGCCCCAGAGCCCTGGTCAGGCGTCGGGCGGCGGGAATCGCTCGCAGCGACAATTAAATGAGTTGGAATTGTCGAACGACGAGAACCGCTATGAGACGCAGAGCGCCGCGCAGGCGCAGCAGGACCAGCGGCAAGCTCAGCAGCGCGAGACGCGCGAGGTATTGAATCGGCTCAAGGAATTGGCGGAGCGACAGACGGATCTCAACGAACGGCTGCGCGAACTGCAATCGCAGCTGCAGGCGGCGGAGACGGAGGAACAGCGGGCCGAGATCGAGCGACAACTCAAGCGGCTCCGCGAGCAGCAGCAGGAGATTCTGCGCGACACCGACACGCTGCAGGAGCGGTTGGAGCAAGAACAGAACCGCGACCGCATGGCCGAGACGCGTGAGCAACTGCAGGAAACTCGCGAAAACGTGCGCGAGGCCTCGGAGGCGCTGGAGCAAGGACAGCTCTCGGAGGCGCTCACCGAAGGGACCCGGGCGGGGAATGAATTGAACGAATTGCGCGATCGGGTGCGGGAAAATTCCTCGGAACAATTCACCGAGGAGATGACCGAGATGCGGAACGAGGCGCGGGAGTTGGAAGAGCGTCAACAGAAGCTGGCCGAGCAACTCGATGCAATGAATCGGCGCGAAGAACAGCCAACTTTACGTGACAATGGCGAACGGGCGGGAGCGCGCGAGAATCTTCAACAACAACGCGAGCAATTGGAAAAGCTCCTGGAGCGGATGCGGAGCACCGTGCAGGAAGCGGAACAGACGGAACCGCTCCTGGCGCAGGAGTTGTATGAAACGGTGCAGGACGCCGCGGAACGCCGCCTGGACGAAGCGCTCGAAGTGACCGATCGACTGGTCGAGGCCGGAATTCCGCGCGAGGCGCGGCAGGTCGCCGATCAGGCTGGCGAGGGAATCCGGCAGCTGCGTGCCGGCGTCGAGCGGGCCGCGGAGAACGTGCTGCCCAATGAGGCGGAAGCGCTTCGACGCGCCGAACAGCAGTTAGATCGTTTAGCGGAAGAGTTGAATCGCGAGCTGCAGCCAGCGGCCAGCGAAACGCCGGGCGACTCGCCGAATAGCGAGCCCGCGGATCCGAACGCGACTCCGCCACAGGATGGATCGAGTCGCGCGCAGGGCAATGAAAGTGAAGGCCAAGAACCGGGAGCGTCGCCATCGGAATCGCCGAGTGAAGGCGATACCCCGGGAGGTCAACAACCGGGGCAAGGCGAACAATCCTCGCAACAGCGGGGTGATGGCCAGTCAGGCGAACAGCCGGGACAGCAACCCGAGGGCGGTGAGCCTTCCGATTCGCCGTCAGGTCGTGAGGGCGAATCCAGCGAAGGTGAACCGAGCGGCACGCCTGGTTCAAATCCTTCGGGCCAACCCAATCAGAATGCACGAGGCCAGCAGCGCGGCGGCGGCGGTGATAACCAACAGGCAAGTTTTGAGCAGTTTTTAGAGGGAATTGAAGGCGGCCCCAGCGGGCCTGGCGGACCGATCACAGGCGAAGGATATCGCGAGTGGGCCGACGGGATGCGCGAAGTGGAGGAGTTGATCGAAGATCCAGACTTGCGCGCCGAGGCGGCGCGAATTCGTGATCGTGTGCGGGGCGAACGCGAGGAATACAAACGACATTCGCAGGAGCCGGATCCGAAGAAATTGCAGGAGTTGATCGCCGAGCCGTTGATGGAATTGCGCGTGCGGATTCGGGAAGAGATTCGCAAACGGGAATCGCCGGACGCCTTGGCGCCGATCGACCGCGACCCGGTGCCGCCGCAGTTCAGCGAAGGCGTACGGCGTTACTACGAGCGACTGGGGAGCGGCGAATGATCGTGGCGGCGCTCGTCTGGGGATCGCCCGAGTGGCTGGCGGGGGCGTTCGCGCTGTGCGTCGCGGCCGCAGTCGTGTTGCTGCTGGCGTATTGGCGCGCCCCATCGTCGCGCGGGTTGCGACTGGCGGCCGGCGCGCTCAAGGCCGTGGCGATCGTGGCGCTGGGGCTTTGTTTGCTGGAGCCGCTGCTGACTGGCACGAAACCACGGCGCGGCGCGAATGCCTTCGTGGTGTTGGCCGATAACAGCCAGAGCATGCGGATCGGCGACGGTACGCCGGCGCGGCCGCGTGCGGATGTGCTGCGTGAGCAACTGACGGGCGACGCGACGTGGAGAACGCGGCTCGGGCAGGATTTTGACGTTCGCAACTATGTATTTGATTCGCATCTCCGCGCCGTGGCCGGCTTCGAATCGCTCGATTTCGACGGCGAGAGCAGTGCGCTCCAATCGTCATTGACGACGGTCGCGAAGCGTTTTCGCGGATTGCCGCTCGCGGGCGTAATGCTGTTCACCGATGGCAACGGGACCGATCTTGCGGACGTGGACTGGTCCGAACTGCCGCCGATCTATCCGGTGCTTCCGAAGGCAGATGCGGCGCCGCGGGACGTGAACCTGCAAGCCCTGGCGGCCAGCCAAACCAACTTCGAATCCGCGCCGGTGCTGGTCCGCGCGGATGTTGCCGGCGCGGGAGTGCCGGGGCAGGAAGTCGCGGCGGTATTGATTGACGAGAGCGGTCGCGAATTCCAACGGCAACGGGCGAGTCTCAGCGGCGACGGCAAACCCGCGGCGTTCCGCTTTCAGTTGCGACCGGACAAGCCGGGAATCAGCTTTTATACCGTGCAGGCTTCTCTGTCGAGCGAAGCGGGCGAGGCGCTCAAGCCGGTAACGGAACGCACGACTTCGGAACAAACGCTGGCGAACAACAGCCGGATGTTCGTTGTCGATCGCGGCGGCGGGCCGTATCGGGTGCTGTACGTCTCGGGTCGGCCGAATTGGGAATTCAAATTCCTCCGCCGCGCGGAGCAGGAGGACGATCAGGTCAAGCTCGTTGGCCTGATTCGCATCGCGAAGCGGCAACCGAAGTTCGATTTTCGCGATGCGCGGACGCGCCGCGACAATCAGTTATTCGAAGGCTTCGACAATCCCGACGCGGATACGGCCGAACAGCATGACGAACCGGTGCTGATTCGACTGGGACTCGAAGAAGACGATAAGGAAGGCGTCGAACTACGCGACGGTTTTCCCAAGGCCGCCGACGAACTGTACCGCTACGACGCGATCATTCTGGACGACATCGAGGCCGAGTTCTTCACGCAGGATCAGTTGACGTTGCTGCGGAGCTTCGTCAGCCAGCGCGGCGGCGGCTTGCTGATGATGGGCGGGCCGGATTCGTTCACCTCCGGCAAATACGATCGCACGCCGGTCGGCGAGTTGCTGCCTGTTTATCTGGACCACGCTGAGGATGGTGAGAGCCCGTTGGATGGCGAGTATCGATTGGCGCTGACCCGTGAAGGCTGGTTGCAGCCGTGGGTGCGAACCCGCGAGACCGAGGATTCGGAGCGACAACGGTTGCTCGCCATGCCGGCGTTTCGCAGCATCAGCGGCGCGCGGGCGATCAAGCCCGGCGCCAGCGTACTGGCCGAAGTGAGCGACGGGGAGACAACCCATCCGGCGCTCGTGGCGCAGCGCTTCGGTAAAGGCCGGGCCGGCGCGATGTTGCTCGGAGATTATTGGCGCTGGAACCTGCAGCGCGAAAAGCCCGAGGAGGATGATTTCGACCGGGCCTGGCGACAGACGGTGCGCTGGCTGGTGAGCGACGTGCCAAAGCGCGTGGAAGTCGAAACACAGCGCAAGCAGGACAGCGCCGCACCGGCGACGGAGATCGCGGTGCGCGTGCGCGACGCCGAGTATCTGCCGCTCGACAACGCTCAGGTCGCAATCTGCATCACCGGGCCAGACGGCAAACCGATCACGCTGGCAGGTGAACCGGACGATCGAGAGCCGGGGTTGTATTCGACGACGTATGTGGCGCGCGAGCCCGGCGCGTATCGTGCGACCGTGAAGATCGGAAGAGC
>JALHLM010000440.1 GCA_022844585.1 Pirellulales bacterium
TGGTCTCCGCGGCGGAATAGAATGGCGCACATTGTTCGTGCGGATGGCGATGGATGAAATCGAAGATGCCGTGCGAGCCTGGGCCGGAGCCGTTGATGAAATTGGCCCAGGCGACGGGACTCTGTGGCGGGATGCTGGTGCCGAGCGGCGAGAAGCCGCCGGTGGCGCGGAGCTTGCTCAGGTGCGGCAACTGGCCTTCGTTCATCATGCTTTCGGTGAGGCGCGGGTCCATGCCGTCGATGCCGATGACGATGACTTTCTTGCCGACGCTGCGGGAGACGCGCGTGCGCCCGGAGAGCCAGACTGCACCGCCGAGCCCGGCTGCGCCGAGCGTGGCGGCGACCGCGGAGCCGCGCAGGAGCTTGCGGCGGTTGAAGCGTGGTTTGTTGGTGGCGGTCATGGGGAACGCTTATGGGAACTGAGGAGCCAGAAGCGTTAGCGCCTGGAGCGCGCTGCAAAGAAGCGTCGCGTTCTGGTATGCGCTCCGGGCGCTGACGCTTCCGGCTCTATCGGATTCAATTCTTGTAGCTACGCTGCTTGAACTTTGGTTTCGTTGTTGGTTGCTGGCTTGGCGTCTTCCGCCACGGCCAGTAGTTTGCCGTCCATGTAGTCTGGGGCGGCGACGCCGAACATGTCCAGGATGGTTGGCGCAAGATCGATGAGGCGGGGGTTCTCCGTCTCGATCGCGCGGTTGCAGAACAATACGCCGGGCACGACCGACGGGTCGACGCAATGGTCGCCGCTCCAGGCTTTCGTGTTGTCGTGAAATACCTGGCGCGTGGTCTTGCCGATGGCCGCTTCCCAGGAGACGCGGTAGCCGCGGGCATAGCCGACGACCAGGTCCGGGGCGTGGTCTTTGTACGGGCCGCGATAGACCTTGGGGGCGATGTAGACGCGCTTGATCGCCGAATCGCCGCGTTCGGCGTCGACGAGCTTGTTCAACTTGGCGGCGATTTCGTCGCGGAGTTGTTCCGCTTCTTCGCCGGCGTCGACGATGCCTTGGTCGTAGCGATCTTTGATGTTGATGAAGATGCCGGTCAGGCCGAGCGCGAAGGCTTTGGTTTTGGACCAGTCGACGCCGGCCAGATGTTCCGCGCCGCGGCGCTCGTCGTCGACGGTGAGATAGCCTTCTTCTTCGAGCCAGCGGTTGAGATCGATACCGCGCCGGAAGGTGTTGAAGCCGTGGTCGGAGATGACCATCAGCAGCGTATCCTTGTCGCGGCATTTTTCGCGGGTCTTGCCGACGACTTCGTCCATCCGCTGGTACAGGTCCTCGATCGGCGTTTGCAAGTTGGTCGGTAATTCCCTCGGATGGGCCGGATGTTTGTCGTCCAGGTAGCGCCAGAACATATGCTGCATGCGGTCGGTGCCATCGAAGACGCAGACGCAGAGGCCGCTGCGGATTTTGTCGAGGGCGTCGAAGAACATTTCCTCGCGTTCGCGGTCGATGTCGATGCACTGTTGCGCGAAGAGTTCGTCGTCCAGCACGTGCTCGTTCAGTGCCCAGGTGTCTTCGGCGAGGCCGAGCGTCGCGTACGGCCCCTGGCGCTTCGCCAAGTAGATCGGATACACCGACGGATACCCGATCGGCATCGCCGGCTTTTCCGGATCGATGTTGATGGGCGTTACGTAGAGTTCGAATTCCGGCGCCGTCGCGAGTAGCACGAACTTGCAGATGCCCTGCACTTTCATGCCTGGGGCGATGGAGAAATTTACTTGCACCCAATCGGTGTATTCGCCCACGCGGAGTTGATGCTTTTTGCCGCTGATCTTGAGCGTCGCCACTTCGGCGCTTTGCACGCGGACTTCGAACGGGGCCTTGAGTTGCGTGCGTTCGCCGCGAAAGGGATGATCCGGGCCGATCAAGTCCGCGCGGACTTTGTCGCCGACGCGCGCGACGTGATGGACTTCGCCGCCGGTTTTTTCGCCTTCGATCGCGGCGCGCGTCGTGTAATGCGAGAACACGCCCTGCGTCCCGCGCAGGTCCGGCACGCACATGGCCGAGAGTTGCACGCCGCGCAGTTTTTCCGGCGGGAAGGTGATCGGCACGCGGAGGATGCAGTTAGTGATGCCGTGCGCGCTGAGCACGCTCCAGAATGGTTTGCTTTTGCGCAGCAGGCGAATGCTGGCCTTGCCGAGCGGCAGGTTGAAGCACCCGAGCTTGAGCATCCGCCGCGGCGGGCGGATTTCCACGGAACTCATCTTCGGCTCGTAGGTCCTAAGGTCAGGGACGAGGAAGTCGAAGATGTTGTGTTTGCCGGGATTCACGCCGGTTTGAAATGTTGACCAGGCGACGGGCGAAATCGGCGGCAGCGTGGAACCCAGAGCATTAAAGCTGCCCTCCTTGGCCAATGCGGCCAAGTGCGGCAACTTGCCTGCGGCGATGAGTTTCTCGGTGAGGCCGTGATCGAGCCCGTCGAGTCCCAATACGACCACGCGTTTGAAGCGACTCTTCGCCAACGCGCGGCGGCCAAAGACTAATCGCCAGAGCAGCCGTGCGGGCCAGGTGACCAGCATCAACAGCGCCGAACAGACCGCCGCGAATACCGCGAGGAACGAACCGGCGAGCGCGAAGCCGGCGCCGGGGCCGATGTACGCTAGCGCTGGCGATTGCATCGCCAGCACCAGCGCCACGGCGATCAGGCCAAGTTGAATCCGCTTGTGCATCTTGATCCTGGTTGTTCGTCCCTAGTCGGTTTTCGGGCGATTGGGGGTTTGGCTACAGAGCTTGCGGCCGCCCCGTTGGGGCTACGGGATTCTCTGTCGCTGGTGTCCAGGGGTTCGCTTCGCTCACCCCTGGCTACTAACGGTCGCCCCGTTGGGGCTTTTTTCCCCTGACCCGAGCAATGATTCGCCTTTCTCGAAAAATGACGCGGGATGCAACGCTAGTGTCGTTGCTACCTCATTCCGCGTTACCGCGTTCGCCTGTAGCATCGACGAGCGGCTTGCCGGGCGTCAAGTCTTTGCCTCGCAAACCGGCGTAGTCGATGCCGTACTTATAGGCTCGAAACACTCCTGCGCTACCCGGTACGCCGCCGCCAAAGCCGCCGAAACCTCCGAAGCCGCCGGGACCTCTACCGCGTCTGTCGCCGCCGGGAGGACCGAAGTTCGGTCCGGGGCCGCCGGGCCCACCGCGTCCGCCCGGGGGTCCAAAGTTGGCACCGCCTTCGGTTTCATCGCTCGGCGTGAAGTAGCGCCAGACGATTTCTTTTTCTGGCGTGACTTCGAAGATTTCGCCGCTAAAGCCGCCACAGATCAGCGTATTGCCGTTCGACAAACGCTGTGCGCCGGACATGAGCGGTGCGTTGAAATCCTCGGGGTTCTTCGCGGTGTAGCTCCAATGCGGAGCAGTGGGGCCATACGGCTCGTTCGGTTTTTTCTCGTAATTGCCGTCGCCGTTGACCGGCAGAATGACTTCGTCCACCGACGAGTAGTCTCCTTCCGGTCGCCGGCCGCCGTTGTTGAATACCAGCATGTTTCCCGCACCGGGGAGACCCTCCGGAATCCAATGCGTGTCATGCTGCGAGAAGAGTTGTTGATCTTCCGCGCTGCCGGCGCGATAGGTTTGCGGGTTGCCCCAGCGATAGAGCAGATCGCCGCCTTTGCCGGAGCGCCCGCCAGTGTGCCCTTTTGCTTCCTCGGTTGTGGTGCTGTGATCGATGATCCAGACCTCATTGAACTCGCGCGGGCTCAGCATGATTTGATCGAGCTGCGCGTTGTACGAAACGCCGTTCACGTGCGTCCAGTCGGAAATGGGCATCGCGGGTCCGCGTCCTCGATCGGGGGCTGTGCCCACGTAGCCGAGTCCTTGCAAGCGTCGCACGGCGTCATCCGTTTCCTGCGGATTCGGCTGATCGCCGTTGTCACGCGAACGCGAATTATCGCGGTCGCGACGTCGGCCGCCCCGCGCGAAGTTACCGAAGAAGCCGCCGTCACGGCGCGCGTAATTCGCGTCGATCAACTCCGGATGCGCGGCGACGTCGCCAAAGTTCGCCTTCGTGGCGTCGTGATCTTGAATCAAGTGGTCCCAGATATGCCATTCCCAAACGATGTCGCCCCCGGTCGGGCCATTGGGCTTCACTTCGACCAGCGAATCGACCAGGATCTCGCCGTCGCCAGCCGACTTCGGATCGACGCCTGCGGCGATACATTCCTGCGCTGTCTTGCGTTCCCAAACGATCATCATGATGTTGCCGTTGGGCATCCGCGTGATCGCATGGTGGCGGAAGCGTTGCTCGTCGTGGAACTTGAAGTCCCAGACGAGTTCGCCGTCCCAGGTGAATTCCTGAATGCGTCCGCCTTGGCTCGCCCCAGCGAAAAAGGCCTCGTCCGGCGCTACGTGCGCGGCCCGCAAGAGGTGGCCGTTTTCCAGGAGATAGGCTTCCTGCCCGGCGGTGTACTGGCTGTTCCACTCGCGGACGACGCGACCTTCGAGATCGATCAAGTAGGTCTTCGTGGACCGCAACGGCGCGATGAGCGTGTAGCCGGGGAGCGCCGCGGGCTGATTTACATTCAGGCCGAGCCTGGCCGGAGCGTTCTCAGCGGGCGGTTGGGCGAGCATCGGCGAGTGATGCAGGCCGCACGCCATCGCGAGGCAGGCGACGGAAGCCAGCGCTGATCGGCGTAACAATGTTGTCGAGTTTCGCATGTTCGATGTCTCGCGCCTGCGGTAGGTGTTCTCGTGCGACTTGAGTTTCTACCCGCGGGAGTCGCAGTTGTTTCGCAACGAGGCGCGACTTTTCCCGTCTTGGCGAAACTTTGCAAATGCAGATTGCCTAGCTTGTGATTGCACACCTTAAAGGTGCGCGATTCGCGGAGTTGCGAGACGATAAGGTTCGGCAGCATGGCCCAGCGTGGGTGCCTGAGGCTGGGGAATGCCATTCATTTTCGCCACGTCAAATCCGCTGGGGCATCGTGGCGATTTGTTGACAAGTCGATCGAAGCCCCAGCGGTTGGACCATGGCGACCGC
Source organism: Pirellulales bacterium (assembly GCA_022844585.1). Taxonomy (GTDB): domain Bacteria; phylum Planctomycetota; class Planctomycetia; order Pirellulales; family JALHLM01; genus JALHLM01. The sequence goes on from JALHLM010000440.1 coordinate 4,971, forward strand.
GCAGCTTTGGCCGCTGCCCCAGGCACCCACGTTGAATCTGTAAGCGGATGCAAATTTGTGTTCGGTCACACGCGGCTGTTAGGGCGATTGGTAACTTGGCTGAAGAGCATTCGGCCGCCCCGATGGGGCTACCGGGTTGTCTTTCGCTGGTGTCCAGGGGTTCGCTTCGCTCACCCCTGGCTACTAACGGTCGCCCCG
>JALHLM010000441.1 GCA_022844585.1 Pirellulales bacterium
GAAAACAACGTCGAGATTCAAGTCGCCGCCACGTATGCGTCCGGCGGGAGCTTCTCGTTCGACACGATCCCTGACAGCCGTGGCGCCACGGTCAACGTGCATTACTCGATCAGCGAGCTGCCGCAGACCGGTTACAAGCCCCGCATCGCGGATGATCGTGTCGGTTATTTTCTCACTGCCGTGAAAGACTTCTCCAAGGCCGGCACCGACGACCAGTTCGTCCGCTACATCACCCGCTGGGACCTGCAGAAGAAGGATTCGTCGCTGGAACTCTCCCCCCCAGTGAAGCCCATCATCTTCTACCTGGAAAAGACGATCCCGGTGAAGTATCGCAAGCCGATCGCCGAGGGCATCCTGGAATGGAACAAGGCCTTCGAGAAGGCCGGCTTCGATCGTGCGATTCAAGTTCGTCAACAGGAGGAAAGCGATACGTGGGATCCGGAAGACGTGCGCTACAACACGATCCGCTGGATCACCTCGAACATGACCTTCGCCATGGGACCGAGCCGGATCAATCCGATCACCGGCCAGATCCTCGACGCGGACATCATCTTCGACGCCAGTTGGGTACAAGCCTGGAAGCAGGAATACGAGACTTTCACGCCGTCGACCGTCGCCGCCATGACGGGCGGCTCACTTGATATCAAGTCCTATGAAGCCGATCTTGCCAAGATCCCGGTTGGATTGCGGCACCTGCTTCACTGCCGTTGCGAACTGCACTCCGGCATGTCCCAGCAGTTCGCCTTTGGTTCGGCACTCTTGATGAATAAGCTCACCGGCCCCGAGTTGGCCGCGGAGCAAGAGAAGCTGTTCATGCAGGGCCTCAAGGACGTGACCATGCATGAAGTCGGCCATACGCTCGGCCTGCGTCACAACTTCAAGGCCAGCACCATGCTCTCCATTGAAGATATGCAGGACGCCGGCAAGACCAAGGACACCGGTCTGGCAGCCTCGGTCATGGATTACACGCCGACGAATCTCGCGCCGAAGGAGTTGAAGCAAGGCGATTACTTCAGCACCACGATTGGCCCGTACGATTTGTGGGCGATCGAATACGGCTACAAGCCGCTCTCCGGCGGCACGGAAGGCGAAGTCGCCGAGTTGCAGAAGATCGCGGCCCGCGGCACCGAAGCCGGTCTCGCCTTTTCGACAGATGAAGACACCCGCGGCATCGACCCCGACCCGCTCTCCAACCGTTACGACTTGGGCAAAGACCCGTTGCGATTCGCGCAACTGCGTTCGGCCCAGATCGTCGAACTGTGGCCAGGCATCGTGGAGAAGGTCGTCAAGGAAGGCGAAGGCTACGAACGCGCTCGCCAGGCCGTGAGCGTCCTGTTGCACAACCATGCCCAGGCGATGTTCTTCGCCGCCCGGTTTGTCGGCGGTTCGTACGTGAACCGCGATCACCGTGGCGATCCGAACGCCAAGGCGCCGTTCATCGTCGTCGAGCCGGCCAAGCAGCGCGAAGCGCTCAAGCTGCTCGAAGACAACGTCTTCAACGACAAGCCGTTCCAGTTCCCGACCGAGTTGTATGGCTACCTCGCTCCGACGCGTTGGGATCACTGGGGCAGCCCGGTCCCCAGCCGGACCGACTTCCCGGCGCACGAAGTGGTGGCGATCCTGCAAGACCGCATGTTGGCCAAGCTCCTCTCGTCGCTGACGCTCACGCGGCTGCACGACGCGGAGTTGAAGGTCCCCGCCGATCAGGACGCCTTCACGGCGGCCGAATTGATCGAGCGCCTCACCAAAGCCGTCTTCGCCGAAATCGAGACCGTCCCCTCGGGCGAATTCTCGAACCGCAAGCCCGCCATCAGCAGCCTGCGCCGCAACCTGCAGCGCCGGTACCTGAAGCAGTTGGCCACGGTCGCCATGGGGGACACTTACGCCCCGGAAGATTGCCAAACGGTCGCCAACATGGAGTTGGAAAAGCTCGAAGGCCGCATCAAGGCGACCCTCGCCGGCAACGACAAGTTGGACAGCTACACGCAGGCCCACCTGCAAGACAGCGCCAAGCGCATCCGCAAAGTGCTCGACGCCCAACTCCTGACCTTCTCGCCGTAATCGACGGAAGGTCGGATCGATTTAAGCCAAAAGCCCGGCGGCGCACCAGCACCGCCGGGCTTTACTTCTGCGCTCCACGAGCGATATGCTGGAAACCGTCGGGACATTGAGGCGAGTTTGAAGTTTTCAGTGTTCAGTTTTCAGTAGAGACTATATTGCGAAACACTGAAAACTGAACACTGAAAACTGAACACTGAAAACTTCAAACTCCATCTTCCCCCCTCCGTGTTCTCCGTGCCTCCGTGGTGAATCTGCTTGCATTGACTCTGCTTTCCGCGAGACCGCCTTATGAAAATGATCGTCGCCATCATTCAGCCCACCAAACTTAAGGCGGTGCGCGAGGCGTTGACTTCGGTCGAGGTCGAGCGCATGACCGTTTGCGAAGCCCAAGGCTACGGGCGGCAACGCGGGCGCACGGAAATGTATCGCGGCCACGAGTACAAGACCAACCTGCTCCGCAAGATTCAATTGGAAATCCTGGTCAACGACGACTTCGTCGAGCGCACCATCGAGGCGATTCAACACGTCGCCCGCACCGGCCCGGAAGGCAACATCGGCGACGGCAAAATCTTCATCCTGCCGGCCGACCGGGTCATCCGCATCAGCGACGGCCTGTCGACTCAAGGCGCCGTCTGATGTCAAGCGAAACACCGGGCGCCGCGCCGACCGGCACCGTGGTCGTACTCACGTCCGATTTGACGATGGCGTCGTACGTGCGCGGCGCGGCGGAACAAGTTGGCGCCGCATGTGTCACAGCATTGGACGCGGACTTATTGCTACGCCGACTCTCAGAGATCGCCGCGCCGGCGGTAGTGGTGGTAAACCTCGAAACGCGCGGGCTCGACATCGCGGCGCTCATGCCGCGCCTCGTTCAACTCTCTCCGGCGCCGCGATCCGTGATCGCTTTCGGTCCGCATGTCCATGAAGATCGCCTGCAAGCGGCCCGCAACGCTGGCTGCACCGAAGTGTTCTCGCGCGGCAAGTTTCACGCGCAAGCGGTAGAGATCCTTTTGAAAGCCTTCGCAACCGACACTAGCCCGTAGCGCCAGCGAGGGAGAGCGGACGCCGCTGAAAGAGCTCGGATGAAACTCTCAACGACATCGGTGGAATGTCTTGGATTTGACGTCGTTGAGAGTTTCATCTCGAACTGTACGCAACGTCAACTCTCCCTCGCTGGCGCTAAGGGCTTGCGATTCGCGGACTCGCCCGTCGCGGTTATTCGTCCGATTCGGATTCCGCCGCTTCCGACGGCGCCGTCGGCACTCCTTGCGAGTCCGTCCCCAGCGGCGGCAATTTATGCGGCTCTTCGTCGTCGTCGATCACGATGTCGTCCAGCTCGTTGCCGTCGACGTGGTAACGCAACAGCAGGTAGCAGCCGCAAGCGGCGGTCCAGAAATAGCTGAACACAAAGCCCACAACGAGCAGGTGGACCAGGCTCGACCAGAAGCGAATCACTTGCAGGCCGGCCCAGGCAGGGCCATCTACTTCGCTGAGATCCACCGCCGGCCAATCAGCGCCAGGACCCGGCCAGGGATGCGGCACGACGGCCATGATCTGTTCGAACAACTCCGGCTGCGCGCCCCGGCAGGCGGCCCAAGCGCTCAGATAGATCACCATCTCCGCAAAAGCCGCCGCCGCGAGCCAGCCCAGCGTGCCGATCACGGCGGTGACTATCAGGTAGAACAAAAAGTGCAACGGCCGGCTGAGCACGTACGTGAAGGAGCGGCTCAGCGCGTCGTAATGATCGGAATGCTCCACGCCCACGGCGGCCCACATTAGCGGCCAGCCGAAAAACACGCCGGCCAGGATTAAGGTGCCCAGCGTGCCGAGGCCCAGCACGATCGGCCAGAGAATCGCGCCGATCAACAACCCCACTTCCGCGCGTAAGATAAACCCAGCGGCGCCAACGGCCAACGCGATCACGAGGAACGCCAGCAACGTGCCGACCGGTCCCAGAAAATACGCCAGCCACTTCGCTTGCACATGACGCATCGCGCGGCCAAGCGAGATCTTTTCCTCGGCCGCCAGTTGCATCGCCGCGGTGCGGCAGATCAAGCCGCCGCAGAAGGTCCACACCACGGCGACCCACAGCGCACAGAGAAAATGAAACGCGAAGCCCGTGATCGACAGGTCGGACTTAAACAGCGAATAGTAAGGCCGGCTAAGCCGTTCCCAGGGGCCGTAAATCGGCACGTCGCCGAGCGTCCAACCCATGACCACTTGCTGCGCCTCCGCCGCGCTCAATTGCGGCGGCAGAATGGGTGGCGCCGCATCTGCCGAGGCTGGTTCATTTCCGGGCGGCGAAACCACGCCGTCCGGCTGCTTAGATTTGACCACGGTTGTCGCGGCCTTCTCAGGCGAAATCCATTCCAGCGGCGATTTCGTCGAGGCTGTGATTTGCCGGCCGAGCGCCTCGTCCTTGGTTCCGGAGAACACGTAGCCGATCGACCAAAACCCCAGCCAGGTAAGTAATGCGCCGGCGGCCGCCACGACCAGCAGCTTCGGTTGTGCGGCGATCCGAAACGTGCGCAGCAGAATCAGCCAGGGGAAGATCTCCAACCAGGCCACTTCGCGCACCACCACGCGCTCTTCCGGCATCGGAACACTCTCCAGCCAATGACGAACGGAACCAAAGAAAGCCTAGCTTAGCGACTTTCCCAGGTTGCGGATTATACGCCCCCGGGCGAGGGGTGCAATCGCGGTCCGCGCCAGGGGTTAACCACGGAGGAGTAGGGGGGAATGACGAAGTTCTAAATCCGAATGTCGAATCAAATTCGAATGACGAATGTCTAAATGCTTGGTGGCTCAAGCTGGTCTGCCTTTAGTTCTCCTCAGCCGGCGTTTCGTCCTCGTCCTCGCGCTCGACGGGCACGCTGTAGTCCTCGCCGAGCCAGCGGCCCAGGTCGATGCGGCGGCAGCGCTCCGAACAGAATGGCGGCGCCGGGGAGTCCTCGCCACGAAACTCGCGCTTGCAGATCGGGCATCGCATGAGAGCGCTCGACATCAGTGACTCGTACCGTTCGCGCGAAACTTAGAGCCGGAAGCGTCAGCGCCCGGAGCGCGCCGGCAACAACGTCGCTCG